>SKWY01000364.1 GCA_007128675.1 Deltaproteobacteria bacterium
ATCCGGCTCCATCTCTTGGACGACTTTTATCCGGCCGGCGACGAGTTCGTACTGGTTCGCGAGGTACTCGGTCGCATCATCCCGGAGCATGGGCTGCCCCTGTCGGCCGGAGCGGTCGTATCCAACGTCTCCTCCCTCGTCGATGTGGCCGCCGCGGTCGACGAGAATACTCCGGTAATCAGTCGGGCCGTCTCGGCCACAGGCGAGGTCGAGAGGCCTTCCACGTTCGAGGTGCCAATCGGCACACCGATGGTGAGGCTCCTCGAGGCGGCCGGAGGCACGACCGACGGGGACGCCATGCTCATCGCCGGCGGCCCCATGATGGGAAGCCTCATCGAGGATCACGAGGCGCCGATCACCAAGACAACCAGCATGCTGATTGCCCTTCCACGGTCCCACCCCGTCATCCAACGTCGCCTGCGCGATGCCCGAAGGCAGCTGCACCTCACTAGATCCGCTTGCCTCAAGTGCATGATGTGCACCGATGTTTGCCCAAGAAACCTCCTTGGCCATCGGCTCTACCCCGATCGCCTCATGAGAAACCTCGCCGCTGGAGTAGCCGAGGATCTAGAGGCCTACGTCGGCTCCTACCTCTGCTCGGAGTGCGGTCTATGCGCCACCTACGGCTGCGTAATGAACCTGGACCCCGCGTACGTGAACCGGGAGATGAAGGCTCGTCTCTCGGCGGCCGGCGTCCCCAAAAAGGAGCCTCAGGAGCGGCCAGAGAGAGTCTTTCAGCCCATACGACGCGTTCCATCCAGGCGCCTCATCGCCAGGCTGGGCCTTTCGCGATATGACCGCAAAGCTCCCTTCCAGCCCTTCGAGGTCGCGGTCGATCGTGTATCGATCCCTCTTCGCCAACACGCCGGCGCCTCGGCCACACCGGTAGTTTCGAGCAACAACACGGTGAGAAAAGGCGATCTGCTCGCCGACATACCCGAGGGAGCACTTGGCGCTCGCGTGCACGCGAGCCTTTCAGGAAGAGTCACCACGGTAGACGAGAGGACCGTCACCATAGAAGCGGAGTAGCCCGTGCAGTCGTTAAACTGTCCAGACCCGACGGAAGAGCCAACCGAGGTAAGGCGAATGAAGCTCGATCGCCTCGCGGTCGGCTGCCTGGAGACGAGCAGCCTCGCAAGAGGGATTGAGGCCGCCGACTCCATGCTGAAGGCGTCCGAGGTACGAATGATGGCCTGCAACCCGATCTGCCCGGGCAAGTACATAGTAATCGTCGGCGGGATGGTCGCCGAGGTCGCCTCCGCCATGCGCGCCGGCGAGGCGGTGGCCGCCGACACACTTACCGATACGGTGGTGATACCAAACGTGCATCCACAGGTCCTCGACGCTTTCACTGCCTCGACCTCCTTCGAGGACATCGGCGCCCTAGGGATGATAGAGACCTTCTCCGCGCCGTCAGCGATAATCGCCGGCGATGAAGCGGTGAAGAGCGCCAATGTCACGCTGCTGGAGATAAGGCTGGCCCGCGCCCTCGGAGGAAAGGCCTTTGTTCTCTTGACCGGCGATGTCTCGGCGGTCAGCGCCGCCCTCGAGAGTGGCACCAAGGCCGGCGCCGAAAACGGTCTCATGCTCGGCACGGCGCTCATACCCTCGCCCCACCCCGATCTCGTGGAGAAGCTGCTTTGAGAATCGTGAGGGTCATAGGGCAGGTTGTCTCGACCGTCGGGGATCCTCGTTTCGATGGATACAAGCTGCTCGTGGTGCAGCCCGTCGATCACAACGGTCATGTCGCCGATCGCAGCCTCGTGGCGGTCGACACGACGCAGGCCGGCGTGGGGGACTATGCGCTCTTGGTCCAAGAAGGCAAGAGCGCAAGACTGGAGATGGGCTCGAAGGACGCACCCTGCGAGGCGGTCCTCGTGGGGATCGTGGATCATGTGGCGATAGACGGCCGCAAATGGATCCCGGCTCTGCCGGTTGAGGAGGAGCGCTCATCGTGAATGCTCTTCGCCCCAAGGTGGAAAAGATCGTTCGTGAGGTGGTCATGGAGTGGATGGCCGCCGCGGGCGAGACGAGTAGCGATGGGACCGATGATCCTCGAGCCCGCCCCCTCGTCGCGGCCAACTGGAAGATGAACCACCTCTCTAGGGATGCCCGCGCCTTCGCTCGCCGCCTCTCGAGCGTCTCCGGCGTGGATATCCTGATTTGCCCGCCGGCGATTCTACTGCCCGTGCTCGCTGAAGCCCTAGACCCTTCCTTTGGGATAGCGCTGGGAGCACAGAATATTCATCACGAGAGCAAGGGAGCATTTACGGGTGAGCACTCTGCCGCCTCGGTCCGGGACGCCGCTGCGTCATACGTGATCCTCGGACACTCGGAGAGGCGCCTTCTCTTCAATGAGACAGACGAGGATATCTCCAAGAAGCTAAGAGCCGCGCTCCTCACGGGGCTGGTGCCGATAGTCTGCGTTGGCGAGCAGCTCTTCGAACGCGAGCAAGGAGCCACCTTCAGAGTACTCGCATCCCAGCTGACCGCCTCCCTCTCCTCCCTCACGATTCCACTCCCAGCCCCCTCGCAGATCATCATAGCCTACGAGCCCGTCTGGGCGATCGGGACGGGCCTCACGGCTAGCCCGCATGGGGCCAACGAAGCCATCGCGTTCATTAGAGACGTCCTCGCGGACAAGCTTGGCTGGGGCTTTGCAAAAAGAGTTCGCCTTCTATATGGCGGCAGCGTCACCCCTTCGAACGCCGAGGAGCTGGCAAGAGAGCCAGAGATTGATGGCTTCCTCGTCGGAGGAGCCTCGCTTTGCGCCGACAATCTATTGGCCATCGCCAGGGCAGCCGGGCTCGAGAGCCGTAAGGAGACAAGGAAAGGATCGTCATGATCGAGAAGAAGAGGATCTTCATTGGCGCCGACCATGGTGGCTTTGCTCTGAAGGAGACCTTGGTCTCCTGGCTTGGAGAGCAGGGCCATGAGGTCTGCGACTTCGGCACTCACTCGAGTAGCGCCGTGGACTACCCCGACTTTGCTTTTCTCGTGGCCAAGGCCGTGGCCTCCACCGCTCCCGGTGACGGCCAGACCTTCGGCGTAATGATCGACTCAATTGGTCAAGCAAGCGCCATCGTCTGTAACAAGGTACCCGGGATCAGGGCAGTCGCCGGCTATGACGACTTCGCCGTTCGCTCCAGCAGAGAGCACAACGATGCCAATGTCTTGTGTCTTGGCGGCCAGATGCTGGGACCCGGTCTCGCCAAGTCCCTCTTGAAGGCATGGCTGTCGACTCCCTATGCCGGCGGCCGCCACCAAACACGTGTAGACAAGATCGCGAACGTGGAGTGTCACTACGTGAGGAAGGGCTGATGCAGCTTGGCAAGGTCGTGGGACAAGTGATCGCTTCCGTGAAGGATCCCGCTCTCGAGGGGCTCGCGCTTTTCGTGGTGCAGGGCCTCGATGAGAGGCTTGCGCCGATTGGCAAGCCTTTCGTTGCTGTCGACGCGGCCCGTTGCGCTGGGCCCGGAGACGTGGTCTATCTCTGTTTCAAACGGGATGCGGCGGTAGCGCTTGGAGACAAGCCGCCGGTCGACGCCGCAATCCTTGGGTACGTCGATGAGGTATCCATCGAGGAACGACCGGGCGGCCCGGTAAGGGTCGTACCAAAACCTGGTAGAGCAACAAAAGCGCCCTGAAACAGGGCTCATGTGAACCCGAGGAGGATAAAGTGGAGAAGGAAGCCCTGGGAATGATCGAGACCAAGGGTCTTGTCGGCGCCGTCGAGGCGGCAGACGCCATGGTCAAGGCCGCGAAGGTCACGCTGGTTGGCAAGGAGCTCGTAGGCGGCGGCCTAGTTACCGTGATGGTTCGCGGCGACGTGGGCGCCGTGAAGGCGGCCGTCGAGGCCGGAGCCGTGGCGGCCAAGAAGGTCGGCGAGCTGCTCTCGGTGCACGTCATCCCGCGGCCTCATGATGAGGTCGAGGCAGTTCTGCCTAGCGTGAAGAAGTAGCAGCAACTATGCGGCTACATACCCGCCTCGTCGAGAGGGTCCAGAGCATGCTCGAGGAGCTATTGTATCTGAAGCTTCTCTCGACCGGGCGGTACGCGACCGAGGAGAAATCCGATGTCAAACGACGATGTCGTCCGGCGCATCGCGGCGGAGGTAATAAGACGGCTGGAGTCCGAAAGCGGTGACGTGCCCGCTGGATCGGAATCCTCACCGAGAGGTGGCTACAGGATTCGAGAAGGGAAGAGCGCGCTAATCTTGTTGACCGGCGGCGACCGCCAGATCGACGAGGCGCTCTCGCAGCTCGAACGCATCAGTGAAAAGAGCTCGCAAGTCACGGTGGTGATGTCTCCATCGGCGCAAAGCATTGTGGGTGCGCCCGCTGTTCGAAGAGCCGCTCCCAGCGCCCAGGTGCTGACGGAAGGGTCACCAGACTCACTGCTCGCTGGTGTCGAGGCAGTCTACCTGCCGAACATGTCCTTGAACGCGGCTTCCAAGATCGCGGCTCTCCAAGGGGACAGCCTCGTTTGCATCCTCGCTATTGGAGCACTGCTGCGAGGCCTTCCCGTCGTGGCCTCGACGGGCTCCCTTCTTCCAGGCGACCTGGACGAAGGCCGTGTGCCCTCGGGACTCGAGAGCCGGCTCGCTCGGCTGCTCGACGAGCTTCGCTCTCTTGGCGTGCAATTGAGTGACGCGCCCTTCACCATGCCCTCGACGTTACGTGCCACCCATGAATCGAACTTTTCCGGCAGCGCTCTTGAGAATGGCTCCTGTGACCAGTCGACAACAGGCGACTGCGCTGCTTGCGGGCTCTGTATAGAGAGAACGCCACAGGCAGTTGGCGCCCTCGTCTCCTCGGGGGCCGATAGGATCGGCGCGGCAATCGGCGCCAAACCGGTCACCAGTGAGCTTGGCGGGCTCATCGATCATACTCTTCTGAAGCCCGATGCCACCGAAAAGGACATTCGCAAGCTTTGCGATGAGGCAAGGCAGCACGAGTTCGCATCCGTATGCGTGAACCCGGGCTGGGTCGGTCTGGCCGCCGAGCTCCTGAAGGGCACACGGGTGAAGGTCTGCACGGTCGTCGGCTTTCCGCTCGGTGCCACGACTCCCACGGCCAAGGCAATCGAGACTCGCGACGCCATCGCCAACGGCGCCACCGAGATCGACATGGTCATAAATGTTGGAGCACTCAAGTCCGGCAACGATGAGCTTGTGCGCCGTGACATCGAGGCTGTCGTCGATGCGGCGCGCGGCAAGGCCATCGTCAAGGTGATCCTCGAGACGGCGCTCTTGACCCGTGAAGAGAAGGTCAAGGCCTGCCTGCTTTGCAAGATGGCGGGGGCCGACTTCGTAAAGACCTCGACGGGCTTCTCCACCGGTGGCGCCACTACCGAGGACATAGCTCTCATGCGGGAAACGGTGGGCCCCGGCATGGGCGTGAAGGCCAGCGGCGGCATCCGCGATCGCGACACCGCGGAGGCCATGGTGGCCGCCGGGGCGACCCGCATCGGAGCCTCCGCATCCGTCGCGATAGCAACGGGAACCAAGAGTTCGAGCAAAGGATACTGATCCTGCCCAAAATCGGGCGCCTTGCGCTATTGTCGGTCCATGATTCATCCCGGCCTGCGCGTATTGGTACTCAACTCCGGTAGCTCCTCAATCAAGTTCGAGCTCTTTCGAATGCCCGAGGAAGAGGTCGAGTCGAGCGGTCTACTCGAGCGCATCGGCGAGCCGGAGAGCAGGCTGAAGTGCAGGCTCGACGACAAGGACGAGCTCATCGAGCGGCGGGTCCATGATCATTCCGAGGGCCTCGGAATAATCCTCGACCTTCTCTCCGGTCCGGCTTCCACGGGCTCCAGACCAATCGATGCAATCGGCCACCGAGTCGTCCATGGCGGCGAGGGCTTCGCCGAGCCGGCAATCGTCACGAAGGAGGTCGAAGAAGCCATCGAGGACAACTTCGCCTTGGCGCCGCTTCACAACCCGCCAAACCTGATGGGTATTCGCGCGGCTCGAGAGCGGCTCCCGGGGGTTCTACAGGTAGCGGTCTTCGATACCGCCTTTCATCAGACCATGCCGCCTCATGCATACCGGTATGCCTTGCCCGAAGAGCTATACCTGGAGCACCAAGTAAGGCGTTATGGGTTTCATGGCACATCTCACAGGTACGTCGCAAAACGCGCCGCGGAAATGCTGCGTCGCCCCTTGGAAGATATAAGCATCGTCTCTTGCCATCTTGGTAACGGCTGCTCCATGGCGGCAATCAAGGGAGGCCTGTCCATTGATACATCAATGGGTCTGACCCCCCTCGAGGGCCTCGTGATGGGCACGCGAAGTGGAGACGTGGACCCATCGCTGCCCGCCTTTCTTTCGCGTACAGCCCAAATGAGCCCAAAAGAGGTAGACGTGCTTCTCAACAAGAAGAGCGGCCTTCTTGGCCTCTCTGGGGGCCTTAGCAACGACATGCGCGTGCTGCTCGAGTCGGAAGCGGCGGGAGACGAGAAGGCCAGGCTCGCCATCGATACTTACTGTCATAGAATCCGAAAGTACCTGGGCGCCTACGCCGCGGTGCTTGGAAGACTGGATGCCCTCGTCTTCACCGCCGGGGTCGGAGAGAGGTCCCCGGCAATTCGAGCGCGGGTGCTTGAGGAACTCTCCATCCTCGGCCTCCACCTAAACGATGCCCGAAACCAGCGCGTCGTAGGCATCGAAGCGGATATCGCCTCTGAAGACTCGCCCGTAAGGATACTCGTCGTGCCGACCAACGAGGAGCTGATGATAGCTCGCGACACTTACGAGCTGGTCCTGGCCCGTGGTCCTTCGGCGGCTTGATTATCCTCTCGAACGCGGCCCTTTTGGGCGCGAGTCTCCCGGCATGAATGAGCAACTCTTTGTTGCTAGTATGGGGCTATTCCGAACAGGCTGGCTGAAGAGCCCTTGGAGGAAGCCGTCATGATGCGATCAAGACTCCTGCTCGCCCCATTTGCAGCCGCGCTCATTACTGTCTTTTCATGTGGCGAGGATACCCCGGCAGGTCCCGGCCCCGGCGGCTTTTGCGAGCCGGGGGAGCGAAAGTGCGAGGGAGACGATCTCATGCAGTGCGCCAGCTCCGGCGAGCACTGGATAATCTGGCAGAGCTGTGAGCTGGGGTGCAGGGACGAGGCGTGCATTTGCTTGCCCGACTGCGCTCAAAGGGAATGCGGACCAGATGGCTGTGGCGGAAGCTGCGGGACGTGCGAGGATGGCCTCGTTTGCAGCAACGGCTCCTGCGAAGGCTCATGCCCTTCCGGGTCCACACTGTGTAACGATGTATGTGTCGACTTGCAAACCAGTCCCGACCACTGCGGCAGCTGCAATCGCTCATGTGCGCCGCACCAGATCTGCGTGGATGGAGACTGCGTGGCGGAGCAGCAATGCCCTCCGAGCAGCACCGACTGCGGGGGGATTTGCGTGAACACACAAACAAGCCCTGATCATTGTGGCTCTTGCCATAATCCTTGCGAGCTGGATGAGACCTGTATCGATGGAGCTTGTATCGGAGATGAAGAGCCCTGCGAGCCCAGCTCGGTACAGGAGCAATCCTGCGGCGCCTGTGACAGTGGGACGAGGTCTCGTGAGTGTGGCGCCGATTCGAGCTGGGGCCCTTGGAGTCAATGTGCGCAAGAGGAGCGCTATCCCCTCGATCCCTCCACCAGGCAACCCGTATGCCCTCCCTACGATCATCCGGCCGTCTTCTTCACCCCCCATCCTTACCAGGAGACACTCGGGATGGGAGGCGCGATCATAGACCACGCCAGGACCAGGCCTACGTTCATAGAGGTCCTTACTCACGGAGAGAAGACCAACGTCATAAACCGCCTTAGAGACGGCGGCCGCTGTGAGTGGCATGGAGGCCTTCACGAGCACCATCTGACCGAGCGAGAGGTTGGCGAGGCTCGAATCGAAGAACTCTTCGAAGCCGCAAGGATAATGGGTGCCCACGGCGTGTATGTCTCCGACTTTGGCGACGGCAGCCTTACTGTCGCCGATGTTCGAAGCCGCGTGGATTTTTGGCTTTCGGTCACCGATGCCGCCAGCCTCAAGGCTCCCGTCGGCAACGACGATCCATCTAGCGCCGGCGGCTCTGCTCACCCCGACAGACAAGCTCTCTGGACCGCCCTGCTCGACGATTCCCGAGTCACGGATCTACGTGGCTACTACGTGTCACGTTATCTAACTGGAGAAGGAAGCCCCACATCCAACGTGACCCTTGGCGCTGAGACTTGTAGGCAAAAACAGGCCGCAATGCGCGCCTACATGAGGTGGGAGCCCGATGCCGACCGTTATG
>SKWY01000478.1 GCA_007128675.1 Deltaproteobacteria bacterium
CCTACGAGTCTGACGGTCGTTTCGAGGTGTGCGGCGCCCCGGAGCAGAGCGGAGGCGGGGGTGGAGGTGGCGGCAGCATCCTCATCAACAACACGGATCTTGGCGACAGCTACCAATACGCCGACGACTGGGATGGTGACGGCATAGAGGATCCCTTCGACAACTGTCCATTCGTCTACAACCCGGATCAGAGGGACTCCTCGGGTGATGGTGTCGGTGATAGATGCGACAACTGCCCAGGCGTGTACAACCCAGACCAGCTCGACTTCGACGGTGACGGCGTCGGGGATGCCTGCGATCCCGATGTCACGGGCGACGGAGTATTGAACAACGAGGACAACTGCTACTGGCCGGGTACGGACATCAGGTTCGCGTTCAACCCGGATCAGGCCGACCTTGATGAAGACGGCATCGGTGATGCTTGCGATCCGGACATCAACGGCAGCGGAATTCCCAATGAACTAGACCCTTGTCCCTTCCTTCTCCCCTCCGATCCCAACTACAGCCAGGAGGGAGATGGCTCCTTGTGCTTCCCCGACAGCTCCGGTGACGGCGTCCCCGATCACCTCGACAACTGTCCATTCGAGTTCAACCCCGACCAGGCCGACTTCGATGGTGACGGTATCGGCGATGCTTGCGATGCCGACGTCACCGGTGATGGCGTCATCAACGAGCTCGACAACTGCTATCATCCCGATAGGCCTGAGATCCCCTGGGCCTACAACCCCGACCAGGCCGACGCGGACCGTGACGGGGTGGGCGACGCTTGTGATGATCGCTTCTGCTTCGTCGTCCTCGGCGACCATGACAACTGCCTCGATCCCCTCGAACCATTCATGGTCTACAGTCCCAGCACCGCCGCCTGGACGGGAGATCGTGTAAGGCTTCGCCTCTTCTCCAATCGCGTAAGTCAACCGATGCGCTACACTTGGACCGTTGTCTCCGCGCCCTCCGGCTCGAGCGCGGTCGTCGAGAATCCTAGAGGGGCGGTTACGCTCTCCACTCCTTTCGAGTACCATTACCTGCAGGACAAGGTGGCGATGTTCGAGCCCGATCTGCCAGGCGTCTACGAGATAAAGGTCGTGGGCGAGACCATCTGGGAGGATCGAATCTCCGGGTTCCTAAATGAAAGCTCCGAGTTCACGATGCGGCTTACCGTTCAGGGCAACCCGGCCTCGGGTTTCGGGTGCTCCACCGCCTCTTCTGGAGCGGGCGCGGGGGCTGTCATTGCGCTACTCGGGCTCGTCTTGGCCGTGCTGCGCCGGCGCAGCTGAGCCCCTTGAAACGACGATGACGGAGGGGAGACCCCTTTACCAACGCGGCGTGACCTTGTACATCGGTTGCGCCGCGTCGTTTTTCGTCCGGGAGGGCAGATGAGGCGCTCAATCGGAAGAGCCTTGCCGTTGTTTCTTGGGGGTCTGCTGCTCACGTGCACCGATGCCCGTCTCCAGGCGGATGCCGGCGCCGAGGCCGAGCGTTACGACAACCTGCTGCGGATAGACGGCGAGGTCTGTACTCCTCCGCCGGATGAGCTCATCTTTCCGGTGAAGGTACTCTTCGTCATCGACGAGTCCGCCTCGCTGCAGTGCATGGATAGCCAGAACAGGCGTTTCGTGGTTCTCGGCGAAGCGATTGAGGAGCTGTTGCCCTTGCCTAACGTGCAGATAGGGCTAATCGGTTTCGCCAACTGGATTCGGGTGCAGCCCTTCACTCGCAATCTGACCGACATCATGAACTTCATCAACGCCTCGGGCCTTGGACCGGCCACCGACTATCAGGGAGCGCTCGCGACGACGGCCCAGGTGCTCGAGCAGGACATGATCTCGACGGATGCCGCCGAGCGCGCCCGCACTAGGTACGTTGTGGTCTTCATCAGCGACGGTGTGCCGGAGCCGATGTGCCAGGGAGGATGTCCGCCTGGCGAACCCGCCATCTGCTCGGCAAACCGCAGCATCCTGGACGATGACGAGTTCGTCGAGATGGCGAGGACCGGGTGCCCCGAGTACAACACTCCTCGCCTCATTTATCAGCGGGTAGAGGATGTTCGTAACTTGCGAGATGTGTATGGTGCGGGAGATCTGGTGCTGAACACGGTATTGATGTTCTCGCCCACCGAGGTCGTAGAGAGCGTCTGTCCTGGCGCCGGGGCGGAGTTCGGCTATGAGATAGAAGAGGCGAGGCCTCTTCTTCGGGGTATGGCGCAGGCCGGGGGCGGCGTGTTCCGTGACGCAAACCTCGAGCAGGAAGACGACAACTTCCTCGACTTCAACTTCGTGGCTCTAGAGAGCCCCTACTGGCTCGCCGAGGTCTTGGCGGTGAACCTGTCCGCTAGGTATTCGGCCGACGGCAGGCTTCTCATCGACAGCGATATGGACGGCCTTCCGGACGAGCTGGAAAGAAGGATAGGCACCGATCCCTACGACCGGGACACCGACGGCGACGGCTACTCCGATCTCTTCGAGTATCGATTCCGAGAGCACGGCTTCGATCCCTTGGACCCAAGTGTGCCTCGAGTGCCTTGCTCCGACGATACGGACTATACGGGCGATGGCCTCAAGTACTGCGAGGAGGCGTGGCTCGGCACGGATCCCCGAAACCCCGACACCGATGGTGACAGGATCCCCGATTGGGTAGAGCTATTGTTCGGCACCGATCCCTTGGAGCACGACATCCACGAGGATCCGAGCATGGATGGCCGGCTCAACCGCGAGGCGATTCGAGCAGGCTTCGATCCGATGGTCGATTCGGCGGATATGTACCGCCTGAAGGCGATACTCTACCGCTTGGAGGATCTGGGTACTCGACAGATGGCGAATCGCGATACCGGGGACCTGGAAGAACGTCAGTGCCAGAGCTTCTCGATAAGTCGCATTCCCCTTGGCGTGACGACGATGCCCGGCGAGCGTGGTCTGAACCGAATCTTGATCTACGCGGCCAGTGAGCCGCGGCGGATGGCAGGATCCGCTGATTTCCAGGTCGCCTGCGTCGAGGCGTACTATCAGGGCGACACGATCAAGGATCCTCCCAGCGGTCGCGTCGCTCTCACCCAGGATTGGCTCGATGGCGTACGGAGTCAGCTGGATGCTCGGTTCGAGCGCCTAGCCTCATGCGCTGGTCAGGATCCCGAGGAGCTGCGCCGTGGTCATCTGGAGGATGCCATCGAGCGCTGCATGCCAAGGAGAATCGCCCTTGGACGCATCCTTCACCATCGTGAAGAGCTGGTCTCATTGTTGCGGCGGTATGTGAACACCGGACTTTCGGCGCGCCTGCCAGCTCTAGCCGCCGACGTCTTCCATCCCATGGCTGTCTTCGACCCCACGGATCATTGCATGCGTCCGTGGGAGGTGGCGCGTCTACACGCCTTCCTGGACGCCTTCGAGGAGGCTTGTCGAGAGTGCCCGCCGCCAGGAGACGACGAGTGAACGACAGGACTCCTAGGGGCGGCCTGGACTATTTCTCGGCACGCGGATCCCGTCTCATACCTTGTCTTGTGGTGCTCGTCTCGATGACGGTCATGACCTGCACCGACGTCCAGCTGGAGCGCCTCGAGCCTCCGCGCGCGCGCACCTACGACAACAGGCTCGAGGTCCAGGGGAGCGTCTGCCTGCTGGAACCCGAGGATCTCGAGTTTCCGATGCGCGTCCTGTTCATCGCCGATGGGTCCTTGTCCATGGTGATAAACGATCCTCCCGATCCCATCACCGGAGAGACGAGTCGCGAGAGGGCCGTTCGTGAGACCTGGGAGAGGCTGCTTGATTCCGGCTCCGACGAGGTGCGCTTCAGCATCATTCGATTCTCTTCCTATCCACAGCCCTTGACGCTCCACGATGGCAGCGGGGATGACGTCCCCGACTCGTACTTCACAAACGATCCCGATCTCTTGGCGGCCGCCACGGAGGGCCTTCGCGTCACGGATCGAACGACGAACTTCGTTGGAGCCATCTCCGAAGCCTATATGCAGCTTCGCACAGAGATGAGCCGCGCCACCTTGGAGTCGTTGCCGCTATCGAGATACGCGGTGGTCTTCATCTCCGATGGATTGCCGGACGTCGATCCCTCCGAGTCCATCGGGGCTTCGGATGAGGCCATCTTGGAAGGAATCAATGCTCTGCAGGATCTCGCAAGACTCTTTGGAGTTGGCGACTTCTCCTTTCATACAATTCATGTGTCGGCGACAAGCGGGGTGCACGTTCGTCCGGCCGAGGATCTGCTCGAGCGAATGGCAGCCGCCGGTTCCGGTAACTTTCGAAGCTTCCTTGGCGGCGAGCCAATCGACTTCTTGCACATAGACCTGACCTTCCTGCGCCGAGCCTTCATGCTCCGTTCGATAGTAGCGATGAACCAGAACATGGTCATGGACGAACGACAAATTCCGACGCATCACATACCCGAGTTCGATGTTCCAGGTTTCTTGGATCTTCGGGCCAAGGGTAGGCCTGGTTGCGGCGAGCCCTTGGTCGACACAGACGGTGACGGTCTGGCCGATCTGGTCGAGCTACGCATAGGGACCGATCCCTTCGATCCCGACACCGATGGGGACGGACTCAACGACTACCTCGAGTGGACCATGCGATTGTCGGGTCTCGATCCTCTCGATCCCACCGACTCTGGTTGCTACGTGCCCGAGCCTTGCATAGACGACGGCACGGGCCGGTGCGAGTGCATTAGAGACAGCACCGGTGATGGCGTATGCGACTGTGCGGAGGAAGGCTCCGAGGAACCCTGCATCTTCGGGACGGATAGGGACTGCGTCGATACCACGGGCGACGGCTGGTGTGATTGTCCGGACTTCAACGGTGACGGAAGATGCAACTACCCGGACAGGGATGGTGATGGCCTCAATGACTGCGAGGAGGTCTATGTCGGAAGCAGTCCCACTGGAATAGACACATCCGCAAGTGGTCTTCCCGATCCGGTGGAGGTGCGTTTCGGTCTCGATCCCAGTCGTCCCGATCATAGAGACGACCATTCGTGGGACGGTGTGCCAAGCGGCGAGAAGATCAGGGCGGGCAACGATCCCTTCTGTGACGACGCCGACGTGCGTTCGAAGACGGCATATCGATACGGCGTTTACGACAGAGGCTACGTCTCCGGTCGTCATTGCTACGACTTCTCGGTCAGCAACGTGATGCTGATGCCCACGATGGAGAACCCCGAGACGGAATGCGCCCCCGTACCTTGTCCAGGCAGCCCGGACACGCTCTGCGATCCCGAGCCTCCTTGCACCGCGGGGTATCCGGGCAACGGATGGAACAGGGTCCTCGTGTATGCCGGCGAGGGGCCAGTGGACGACGTGGCCGCCTTTGCCTCCTGGCGTGTAGGATGCGTCTATGCAAGGTACCTTCGCGAGGGAGACTACAAGGATCCACCATCGGGAAGGATGATTCTCAACGATGAGGACATGGTAGATGTCAGAGAGTTCGATCCGAATGTGCACTGTCGCTGGCCCGGACAGCAGTGATTACGATTCTCATGTGCCCGCCACCTCGAAGCTGGCTCGTTTGGCTCTAGGTCTTCTGTTCGTTTTGGGGATGCTCGGGCTCGGCGCGTGCCCGCCGCCCGAGGAGGACCCGCCGGAGAACGGGAACGACGAGGAAGGCGTTACGCCTTGTACTTTCGACCATGCGGACTCTGCCGCCGATGCCGAACTCCTCGTCGATGGCCAGCAGACGAGCGGTTTTCTCTGCCCGGAAGGCGACGAGGACTGGTTCCGGATAGAGGTTTCCGCCGCCAGGCCCTTGGTCTCGATAGAGCTGGAGATGGACGGTCCCATCTCTCCGGTATCACCGACGTATGTCGTTCGAAGGGATCTGGACGGTGAGGTGGGAGATGTGGTGGCGTCTCCCCCGGCCACGGCGACCTCCGGCGTTCACAGCGACCTTTACTGCCTCGACGAGGGCCAGTACTTCATCGTCGTTCGTGATCGTGGTGGACAGGCGGAGGATCGTCGCCATCCATATCTTCTTACGGTTTCCACATCCTTGCATCCAGACCCCGCCCCCCGCACCGAAGGACCCGAGGATGCTCGGTCGCTTTCGCCCGGCCAGGCCGCTCAAGGATGGGTGGCCTGCCATGGAGAGACGAACTGGTGGTCCTTTGATGTGCCGGCAAGGCGCATCGCCCGTGTGATGCTCGACCGAGAGCCCGGTGACTGGGCGCCGCTCTTGAAGCTGCACCACCCAGAGGACGGTGTGCTGATTGAGGCAAGCGACCCCTCGGGTCCAGTCGCGGCCACCTCCATCGAAAGGCTCGCGGTTCTCCCCGATGCGGGAACCTACCTCATCGAGGTATCGGCAATGGACGATCACTCCGCCGATCCGGAAGTCGTCTACACACTCGACGTCGAGCTGATCGAGGATCTCGATCCGAACGAGCCGAACGACACCCCGCAAGAGGCGACCCCGCTACCACTGAGAAGCTGCCAGTTGGACTGGAGCGATGAAGCCGTATCGACGGGCACCTTCGGCGTGCCCGGTGATCAGGACTGGTTCCGTCTGCCTCTCGAAGGGTGTGATGTCGGCGTCCTGGAGGCGGTAGTCGAGTTGGATACATCCTCGCTCACGAACCAGGAGGCCTGGCTTCTGCAGGAGAGCCTACAGGCCTCGATATCACTCGTCAGACCGCATCCCGCGTCCTCGTGCGAGAGCTCCGCCGACTGCGCTCTTCTCCAGCAAGCTTGCAATAGCGACTGGGACTGCGCCGGCTACGGCAACCTCTGCCAAGGAGGACGTTGTAGCGGTGCGTTTGCCTGCCTCCAGGAGGGCTTCTGCGGAGCGACCATGGTCCAGCGAAGCTATCAAAGAGCTGCCTTGCCCGAGCAGATCACGGGTCCTCCTCCACCCAATCGCGCGGTGCTCTCTGTCCCTCTCTACGGAGACGACTACGTCTACCTGAACGTTAGTGATTGGCAAGCAGATGGCGCCGCCCCAGAGCTGCTCTACACGCTGACGGTCAGGGTCCGCACCGATCCCGACACCAATGAGCCATCCAACCTCTTCGTTCCGGACAGGGAGAGGAGTGATAGCATTCGTCCCCAGCTGGAAGCGGCGCGCGCCAGGGGTCCGATTCCCGTGCTCGACTGTACCGAGGGAGACTGTTGTGGGCCGGACACTTGGATCGAGGGCGCCATCTCGTACGAGCTGGACGAGGACTTCTATCCCTATGCGCATCCCTGTCCGGGGGAGGACTGCATGCTTCGCATCCACTACGAGCTGGATTCCGGACCGGTGGATTTTCTATTCAGCGTGTTTCGAGGAAACAGCCTCTGGTTCGATACGGTCATCGACGTGGAGGAGCGAACCGTACAGCCCGCGCGATCGGGCACTTTCGGCGGGATTGGCGAGGATGACGACTGCTTCTATGCCTTCCAGGGACATCCGGAGGGCCTGCACTACACCATCTCCGTTCGAGATCTGGCCGAGCATCGTGATTGGGATCCCGACCAGCGTTATCGCTTTTGCATAGAGAAGGTTGCCAATGAATGCGTCGAACCACCATGCAGGATATATGACGATGGCTGCGGAACATGAGGGGCGGATGATTGGTCGAGCGCTGGTCTTGGCGTTGGCCTCATTTGTTCTCTTATGTGCCGCCTGCGGAAACGGCGAGGATCCGCCGCCTCTGAATGGCAACAATGGTGGTGGCGGCAATGGCAATGACAATGGTCCAGAGCCATCGCGCGCCTGGTCGACCGAAACCGTCACCATTGGAGGAGTTGGCCTTCAGACTCGTCTTTCCGTTGGGCCGGGCGATCGTGTGGCGATCGCTCACCACTCCATAGCCGGCCGGAACGACGGGCCCTGTGAGGAGCTTGGGATCTCCGATCCTCCGGATCGCATGCGGTGGCGGCTGCTTGCCGCAATCCACGAAGGCGGCTCATGGAGCGAGGAAATTGTCGCCGAGCCTCCTCTCGTGGGAGCCCCACGTGGGCTCGATATCGCCTTTTCGCCACAGGGGCGGATAGTCGTTGCCGGGCCCTCCGGGGATCCTATCCAAAGGGTCGGCTCCTCTTATTGCGGAGCGAATGATCTCGGTCTCTACTGGCGGGAGGGCGAGGGCTCTTGGGCTCTGGAGACCGCCGCCGAGGAAAGCGGTCAGGCGGCCATCGGACATGGCGCCAGCGATAGCGGAGACGTGGTGGGATTCTGGCCCGCCCTGACCTTCGATCCCGATACTGGAGAGCCTCTCTCCGCCTATCAGGATCGTCACTTCGGAGGCCTTCAATCGGATGACCGGGATAGAGCGGATCTCGAGCTCGCCTGGCGCAGGGGC
>SKWY01000319.1 GCA_007128675.1 Deltaproteobacteria bacterium
ACGTGGGCAAACTGGCTATCGCGCTCGTGGATGCCGGAACCATCATCGTGGGGACCCCGACCGTCCTTGGCGGCCCTCATCCTGTGGTGGCCTATGGGGCCTATTTGGCCAACGCTATTCGGCCTCGAGCCAAGTTCGTATCTATAGTCGGCTCCTTCGGTTGGGGAGGTAAGACCGTGGAGGTCCTCGCCGACATGATCGGCAGCCTCCAAGCGACAGTCATCGACCCAGTCATGTGCAAGGGGATGCCCGACGACAAGGCCCTAGCGGACCTGGACGTGCTAGCCCAAACGATCGCCGACAAGCACAAGGAGCAGGGCTTCGAGTAGCCATCTCACTGTCTGTCAGAGGATCTCTCGTCAAGTCTCGAGTGTCGATCGAGACATATTCCGGCGCGTTAGCTCGAGTGCCCGCCACTCAATGAACGCGCCCCAACACAAGACTTCAGTTGCTACGGGCTAGGGGCGATATCTCGGCCGATCGAATGCCAAGACGGCACGAGAGCCTCATCCTTGTCGACCGAACAATAACCGCCCACTCAATGCAGCGCGGCTACATCGGCCTCGGCCATGCTGGCCGGGCAGAAGCCCTCGAGAAGGCCGCAGGCACACCTGATCCGGTTCAAAGGCTCACCGACATGTGGGTGTGCGCGGACTATGAATCCTCGGGAGTAGCCGGCTGTGGTCCCGGCACGATCCCCGCTATGTCGGGATCTTCCTGCGAAGCGTCCTTGGGCCTGTCCGCGCGCTCGATCTTGCGTAGCTCACGACGCTCGTCCTTTCGCTTCCGAGCAGCCTGACGTGCCTGCTCCTTCTGCCGCTTTGAAAATGACGGCCTGTCCTTGCTGCTCATGGCTTCTCCTTACATCCAAGAAAGTGCGATCACCGGTAAAGCAACGACAAAGACTCCGTTTCTCCTCAAACAGCCGACATCGCGGCGCTCTTCCCTACTAGTAGCGGCCGCCTTCGCCACCTCTACGGCCACACCACCTTTGCGGGCCTCTCCGCGGTGCCCTTTGCGATCCACGCGGGTCGACTGTTCGAACGAATTCTCACTAATAACCTGCTCCTCGTGAGGACGCGGGACGGCGACCCTACGGGCCGACTTCGTCTCTTACGGTCCGCGGCCTCTTGGCCGAGATGGCCACAAAACAGGCATATCATACATCAGGCCCGGTAGAACGCCAGCAGGATCGGCCTTTCGACCCAAAACACATGATCAAGCCACCTATTGAGCGATCCGGTTTTCTGGTCACATCTTCGTTTGCCCGCCGTCATAGATGATGCGGGTGCCCTCTAGCCGTGCGAAATCCGTGAGGACATGAGGCGCCGTGGGAGCGTCCGAAGAGATGTGCCGCACCTCGATACCTCGCACTTGGAGCCAGTCCGAGATAAGCCATCTATGACAACGTTCCACGTTTGCCTCGGCGCACATGAGAGCAACCGATTGATTCGCGGCGATCTCGAGAACTTCGTCCATGGCTCTTTCGAACGATGCTGTCTCCATGTGGTCCGCGAAGGCAGGAAAACCCTCGACACTCCATCCGGTGTGAGGGGTAGTTGGCTCGTACTCGCGACGCCCACCGAGAGCTTCGATCCAGGTGTATAGAATCCTGAGGCCACCAAGCTCCCGCTTCAGGAACTCCTTGGAGAACTGCGGATAGCGACGAGACATGGGGAACCGGCGCACATCGATGAGGTGAGCGATGCCGTGAGAGGAAAGCAGACGAAGAAACTGCTCCAGGGGCAGGGAAGAATGGCCGATCGTGTGGAGGATCATAGGTGCACTCTACCCTGATAAGCGCGGTCTTTGGCGAATGAACCCATTTCGATGAAAAAATAGTCTGGGCATGCCTTTCATTCCCACGCGTCGTATTCCCCTACTCGATAGCTACTACTTACGCCTCGTCATGGCATTCTCCCAATAGCGGATCCTCCTCGGAAACCCCTAGCCTGTTCCACTTCACGGATGCCTCCAGCCTGATCGAGCTCGAACTCGAAGTCGATGCGCATGGCCAAGCGGGGTCCGCCTCCGCCGTATGACGCACGCACTGTCCATAATCTCCAAACGCCGCCTGGGGTTTATCGCTCTTTACATTGGGAAACGTATCGGGTCCGCGGCAGTCACAACAGACAATCGATATTGATGCTACCGGCTCAAAGCGAATACTCCGTCAACTGCTTCGGCTTGAAGAGATACCTGTTACCCGGAACCGGAATGTAGTACCGACTGTTCCCCTTCTCTCCTCTATTCCGCGGCCGGAAGGGTTATCTCCACTTCGAGACGCTCGCCCGCAGTGACGGTGATATCCTTGGTCGCCGTGCGGCCTCCTTCTGTCACATAAAGGAGGTAGTTCCCGGCGGGAAGGAGGAATCGATTGCTCCTCGTCGGACTGGCCACGGTAGCACGATCACCCGAAATGTCCTCCTCCCCGGCAAGAACGCGCCAAAGAGGGTTCCCAACCTCTGAGCCGTCCTCCTCGATGGCTTTACCATCCACGAAGCCCGCATTCAGTATTACGTCCACCTCGTGACGCTGTCCGGCCTCGATGGTGATTTCCTTATCAACGGATGCTTGACCATCGGAGACACGAGCTATGTAGCTGCCTTCTGGAAGGGTAAAAGAAGAGCTTCTCGTGGGGCTCACTATGGTTTCCCTATCGCCCTGAATGTCGGTCTCCGTAGAGAGAATCCGATACAAGGGATTTGGAGCCTCCGCCCCTCCCTCGATCAAGTACGAGCTGATCTGGAGTACTCCCGCATTCAGGATCAACTCGAGCTCCGTCCTTTCCTCGGAGCGCACATCGACGCTTCCTTGTGCATCGGCGTTCCCAACCGACACGGATACCTCGTAGGTGCCGGGCTTGAGGTCGAAGCTGCTTCCCCGCGTTGGACCGCTCACGCCCTCGCCGTCCGGCGTGCTCACTCTATACATGCCTCTCTCCGCTTCCGGGCCGTCCTCGGCGAAAAGGGTTCGAACGCTAAGATGACCATCGGGCAGATCGGCATCCTCCGCGATCTCTTCGCTTACCGTTTCCTCCACCGCTACTTCCGTGACATCCTCCTTGGGAGCAGCTGTCGTTCTGCAGCCGATGAGAAAAGCGATGGCGAGCACAAAAAGTGCAAGAATCGAGATTGTGCGACGCAAGTCTAACTGTACGTTCATGCTGGTCTCCATTGTCATGGTTTGAGGGCCGGCAAGAGCGTAGGGCTCAGCTTCTTTCAGCATGAGCAGTCTACCTACTCTTCATAGATGCTTTGGGTACGTCTTCTGTTGCTATCACAAGTCGCCACCCAGGTCATCCCGCTCACGACGTGAACCTGTCATCGCAGAATCCCCGACCCCCCCATTTCTTCCGTAGCAGCCTTCCTTGGGAAGCTCGGAAGAGGGCCCCAAGGGACAAAGACCCTTACGAGACAGGGACTCGGATGATGCGGCGGACGTGGCAGAAGAGAAAGGCGGCAGGGGGGGAGCGTCGCCGGCTTTGGCCGAGCCGGCGACGCCTGGGGAACCGAATAGTCAGAGCCCTTCGAGCCTTTTCGCGGTGAGGCGGTCAAGCTCGACATGCTCCTTCGGCAGGCCGCGCGCGTCGTACGAACACCAGGACGACTATCCGCTCGCGTCGAGAGGCTCGAGAGGGCCGATGCGGACCCGAACCCCTGAAACGAGCGGCGAAGTCCCGAGACAGAAGCGGAGCAATCACTATGATCATCTAAACTCGCGCATCCTTTGACAACGTGGCTCCCATTTTCTAGATTTGGTTTACAAAGAAGCGAAAGGAGAGAAGTGGAATTTTTTCGAAAGCTCTATTTTACGCTTCGGAAAGAATGCTTGCCGAGACCTGCTGACCAACTTCTACCAGGCACAAATCGTGTGACTTCTTGCTCTTCCATGATTCGTCTTTGCGGAATACTCCTTGCGCTTTGTTGTGTCGGTCTAGCTTGCGGTCACGGCTTTGCTGACCTGGAGTGCCCCTCCGAGATGGCTTTCGACGACACGTCGAATCGCTGCGTCACGCCGGATCCCTCCAACGGACATCTTCCCTGTGCTGCCGACGAGACAGAGTGTGGGGGCCAGTGCGTCGATCTCACGAACGATCGGGAGAACTGTGGAGATTGCGGCGTCTACTGCGGTGCAGGAGGCATTTGTGTAAACGGCTCTTGTGAGCTGGGCTGCGAGGCGGGGCTTACGGAGTGTGCGAACAGTTGCGCAGATCTAACAAGTGATCCGGAAAACTGCGGAGATTGCGGGGTGGAATGCGGGCCTGACAGCATTTGTGTCAATGCCTCCTGTGAGCTCGACTGCGAGCCGGGACTAACGGAGTGCGACGATAGCTGCGTCGATCTGACCAGTGATCCAGAGAACTGTGGAGATTGCGGGGTGGAATGCGAGGCTGACAGCATATGTATAAACGCTTCCTGCGAGCTGGACTGCGAGCCGGGACTAACGGAGTGCGACGATAGCTGCGTCGATCTGACCAGTGATCCAGAGAACTGCGGAGATTGCGGGGTGGAATGCGGGGCTGACAGCATATGTGTAAATGCTTCCTGCGAGCTGGACTGCGCTCCGGGACTCACGGAGTGCGGCGATAGTTGCGTCGACACGGAAACCGACGCCGAACACTGTGGAGATTGTCACATTGCATGCGATGTTTTGCACATTTGCGAGTCTGGCAGCTGTGAGCCAGTCAGCCACGATCCTCTCACCCCAATTGAGCGAGACCTCTATGAGGCCATCAACGACTACCGAGCCGAAGAAGGGCTAGCCGCAATCCCCCTGTCCTACTCACTCACCTTCGTGGCTCGCACCCACGTGCAGGATCTCATCGACCATGGCTCCGTAGTGCTGGTTGGAGACTGCAACCTGCATAGCTGGTCCGATCAGGGAAGCTGGACACCTTGTTGCTATACACCGGATCATGCCGAAGCCAGCTGCATGTGGAACAAACCGAGAGAGCTGACCAACTACTCGGGTTCCGGCTATGAGATTTCTACGACAGCGGCCAGTAGCGCTCAGAGCGCACTCTCATCGTGGCAGGGCTCCAGCGCTCATAGAGCTGTGATTCTGAATCAGGGCGTCTGGGAGAGCATGACGTGGCGGGCCATTGGGATAGGGATTGATGGGGGTTATTCTCATGTCTGGTTCGGCACCCAAGCTGATCCAGACGACTGGTAGACTCATCGAGCTTCATCGGATTGTCTTGTTTAACGGTCGGGCAAGCTCGCCATGACGATTCGAGAGGACGAGGCACAAACCAAGAGAATAACAATAGAAGCAAACCGCAAGCGATTGGGAGCTTGGTAGCCGAGCCCGGTCAATCATCTAAATGGCACAACGAAGATCCAAAGGAGCAAGAGCATCAACGTTAAAGCCGTTCCAAGTGGCTCGTTTGTAGCGTTGCACCCACAACCCGTCTTCGTGGCAATCTCTCCTCGAACATCTATCTCCCACTCCTGCAGAGCGCTTCCCGCCTCGTTCCTGGCGACCAGCGCAACCTGCACCTTACCCAAGTGCTCCTCATGGGGAGTCCAAGCTATCTCGCCTGTCGTGGGGTGAACCAACATCCCAGTGGGTGCTCCGACCAAATCATCACCCACTTGCTTGCCTAACGACCAGGTGAGAGGCCTCTGGCCACGCGCGCTCGGGCGGCCCTGCTCATTGTACTCGTAGGGCACTCCAAGCACCGCATACTCTCGTGGCAACGACACTATTTCTGGCGGCATGGATCCGCTGGGATCGGTGACCGTGATCTCCACACTCGCCGACGATCTCAAGCCCGCGTCGTTTCTTACGATCACCCTAGCGGTATATACACCGGGCTCATCGTAAATGTGTCTCACCGAGGCCTCCTCTATCTCTAGGCCACCGTCGAGTTCCCACCTCACGTCCATGACGGAGTCACCCGGATCCACAAAAGCCGCGAAATGCATAACCTCGAGAGGTGCCGGTCCCGATGGCGGCGTCACAGAGGCCTCTACGAACGGAGGTTCAGCACCTTCATCAGATACCCTGATTACAACCTGGTCGGTTGCGGACAAACCTGCCTCATCGATGACGGTCAGGCGAACCCGGTGTTCTCCCGGTCCAAAGAGCTGAGTCACCGCGGATGAGGTCGCAAGCCCGCCCTCACCAAGGTCCCAACGATAACTACTTATCGGAGCAGAACCTTCACGGCAAAGGCACGACAGGGCTACCACTACCTCTGACTCGCCTTCGGTCGATGAGGCCTGGATCACCGCGCTTGGCGGACGATCCGCGTCGCGCAGGACGGCAACCGGAACGCGATCAACATCTCGACGGCCATACTCATCCACCACCTCCAGCTCGACTACATATCCGGCCGGAACATCGAAACGATGCTCAGTGGAAGGAGCGATGATGCGTGGGGAGCCATCACCCATATCCCATCGATGGAAGGATACCGATCCGGAAGGAGAATGACTCATCCAGCCATCGGCAACGACTTGAAGCGGGGCCAGGCCTTCATTGGGGCTGACATTTGCAATTGCCCTTGGACCAGCTCCCTCGGCTTCTCTGACGGTCACCACGAAGGAGTATGTATCGCTGCCATGGGGGTTGCGCGCCGAAAGAAGGATTTGCTTTTCACCTGCCTCGCTTGGCACCCAATAAACGGTTCCCGTTTGAGCGTCGACTATGAAGCCATCCGGTCCTTCCTCTTTCTCCCAAATTATTGGCTGCTCACCCACGGCCCTTGCTCGCCCGGCGCTGTCATAGGCGTAAGGATATCCGGCTGCCGCAAGCGCGCTCGCGGTTTGAAGGATGACGGGTGCCCCACCCTCTCCGGCGGGCTTCACCGTAACCGTGTACCTCTGCACATCCGTACCGAAGGGGCTGCTGGCCACGAACTCCACCTCATGCTCCGCGGGCGATGGAGGAGTCCAGAGCACCTCTCCGGAAAGCTCATCTACACTCAAGCCAACAGGTCCTCTGGCGACATGGTAGCGTATGGGCCTGCCGCCGCTGGCCGAGATTCTACCGTTGGAATCGTACTCGTACGGCTCGCCGGCCACGGCGACACGCGACGGATTCGTCTGGATGAGCGGAGGCTCACCGAAAGCAATCTGGACGCTTCCATGGGGCTGTACCTGCGGCAAAGGCTCACCGTAAGCAGAGAAAGCCTCCGCGACGGTGACCTCCGCCACCCCCGGCGCGAGCCCGACTAAACGAGGCGAAGCGCCTCCCGAAGGCTCGACTTGAAGAAGCAAACGATCGTGACCTGACTCGAGAAAATATGCACCGCCTGATACTTGCAGCTCGACCTGAACGAGCTCCTCGACTATCGCGCCGTTGATGTCGGCGACCCATAGATCAACTACCGCGGGCTCACCCACCGCATGGTGCAAGGGGCCAGACAGCCCGATATGATCGCCAAGTTGGGTTTGGCCCACGACATGCTGTGTTTGGATGGCCTGCCCGAGAACTCCGGCGTCGGCGGTCAAGGCAACGGCACCGGCGACATATGCCCGAAACGATAGACTCGTGGAACTCTGGCCGGCTCTAATCGCCACCGTGTTGGTGGGCACAAAGCATCCACCATCGATGAAGGGCCAAAGGAAAGGCGAGTCGGCCGAGATCTCCACGGCTACGTCCACACTGACCGGAGCAGGGTTGCCGGAGGCATCAACGGAGGTAAGATGAATCGGCGGAGAGCACGCCCCCATTGGCACCGTTCGCGGAGGGGTGCTGAACACGATCTCTCTTGCGGAACCGTCGGCATCGAGCAGAACAATCGTCCCCTCGGATGGGACGCCGCTGGTGACGACCTGAATGAGATAGTAGCCGGGAGCCAGTCCGGGACCGTCTGGCACCGTGAAGACGACCTCGCTCTTTGACCAGTCTCTCGCGCGCGTATCGGCGGGCCCCCATAGACTGCCATGCGAAAGTGACAGCAATCGAACCAATGGGTAGTTGGTGGGTGAGTTCGAGAAAGCAGCCGAGCCGCTTGCCTCGGAGCAGCCGGTCAAACGAGCACCAGTCAACGTAATCTCTCCACCTGGCTCCCAAGAAGACCCAGGCGGAACCAGAAGAGTTGGTACGCACGATGCAGCTGGCGACGGCCCCGTCGTCCACAGCTCCGCACAATCGAGGGCATCTCCCTCAGTGCCTCTTCCTCCTGTGACCAACACTCGCCCATCCGAAAGAAGACTCGCGGAGTGATAGACTCGTGCTCGCTGTAAATCACCGCTTGCTTGCCACTGCTGTGATCCTGGCTGCCAGAGCTCGGTACTCTGAAGCGCT
>SKWY01000429.1 GCA_007128675.1 Deltaproteobacteria bacterium
AAAGCATCAGCCCAAGACCGATGACCATCAGCGCCCGGCTGGACAATCTTGACAGAATGTGCATCTAGAACCCCTCCTCACAAGGGTTGGTGGTTGAAGTACGCGATCAATAAGCGATATCACTCTGCTTGGTCAAGCTTCGGTCAGCCTCTTGGACGATGGATGGGACCAAGGGCGCACCGTCAGTAACGAAAGACTACTCCCCGAAGGTAGCCAAAGGAGCACTTGAGCGCGCCTAGGACAAAGGCTCGATGATGATACTGGCTCGGCACCGAAGGCTCACCTTGAGATTGGCTCACCGCGATCCTTGATGGAATCGAGGGAAGATGACGAGCTACGATCCCTGAAGACCAGCTTCCAAGCAAGGCTTTCGGAACCCAGTCGGTCCTGCCTGCCTTCAGGATCACCTTCATTACCGCCCTCCGAAGTGCGAGGCTCCTTCTCTGGGGCCGGATCGGGCGAGGGAGTGTCCACAGGATCCTCGGACTTCTTGAAGACGTCGTGCTCGCCTAGCCTCTGGGTCTCCTCATTCTCATACCGGGACGGGTACGGCGCTTCGAAGCGATAGTCATGGGCCCTTGACCACTCAATCTTCGTTAGGTCGGCCGAGGCCACGAGGGCAAGGAGCAGATCGGCGGCGGTTGCCTCATCCGATTCGATGAGCCAGCTCGCTCTATCGAGACCCTCTTCAATGATGTGAGATGCCGCTTCATCTTGCTCGCCACAGGCAGCACCAAGAACCACCGCGGCGGAGCACAATGCGACAGTCAGCCTCTTCCAAAGGGCCCGGATGTTTCGTTTACTTGGGATCCACATGGATTTCCTCGCTTTTCAGCGGCCCGCGGCAAGATCCTTCAGCTCGTCGTCGGCGTTTACGATTTGGGAGAGGCGAGACCGCTTCATGCCAAGAAGCCTGGCCGCCTCGGAGATATTGCCCTGAGCCTCCTGAAGGGCTCGACGAATGCAGGTCTCTTCGACCTGCCGCTTCAGCTCCTTCAAGGAAAGACCGCTGCTCCTGGCGAGCTCGAAGAGATCGACGGGCGGCGGCGGAGCGTCCCTTCCGCCATCACCTGCCGCCAGCGAACTAACGGATTCAAGACCATCGGGTGGCGGCGGCCGCGTTCCCAGAAGCTCGGGGTACTGCTCGAGATCACTCATGCCTATAAGGTTGCCTTCCGCAAACAAGGAGACGCTCTGAATAACCTGTTGCAGCTCCCGGATGTTGCCGGGCCATGAGTATCGGGTGAAGGTATCCATGACTTCAGGGGTAACTTGCCGCTTGGGCTCGCCACGATCGCAGGCACATTCCTGCAGGAAGTGTTCCACTAGCTCCGGCAGGTCATCAATCCGCTCCCGAAGGCTGGGCATCTCCAGCATGACACCTTTGAGCCTATAGTAGAGATCCTCGCGGAAAGATCCGGAAGCAATCATCGCCTCGAGATTCCGGTTCGTGGCACAGAGCACGCGAACATCCACCCGCAGGGTCCTCGTTCCACCGACGCGCTCGAATGCCTGCTGCTGCATTACGCGAAGAAGGGCCACCTGCACCTTGGCAGAGATATCACCGATCTCATCGAGAAATAGAGTACCCCCATCAGCCAGCTCGAACCGACCCTTTCGTGTCTGATGGGCCCCGGTAAAAGCTCCCTTTTCATGCCCGAAAAGCTCGGACAAAAGAAGATCCTCATGCATCGCCGCGCAGTTGACCTTGACGAAGGGCTTCTCTTTGCGAGGACCACTCCTATGAATCGCATCGGCGACGAGTTCCTTGCCTGTACCCGAGGGACCACGAATCAGAACCGGCTGTGAAACGGACGCTACCCGGTCGATAAGCGAGAGCACCTTGACCAGCTTCTCGTTCCTGCCGATGATCCCCCGGCAGCCCCCCGGCGCGGCCTTTGGTCGTGCCGTCCCATGGGGTTCCCCGCTCTCCAGCGACAAGGCCCGCCGCAGTCGCGCCGGAGTAATCTCTGGCCCGGAAGATGCTTCCAGCACCGCGCGTCTTCTCGGCAGTGCCAGGAAGTGATCGCGATGAGCCTTGGGCACCCTGACTACTAGCTCGTCGAGCAGTCTCTGTGCACGGGCGTGGTTGGCATCGGCGCCGCTCTCGTCACCGAGCTTCGCGCATAGCCGACCCATTAGGTGATAGAGCTGCACGGGGCTCTCGAGATCAGGGGTCTCCAAGAGAAGCTCCCGTGCCCTCACGAGGCATTCGCCCGCAAGGGTCAGGTCACCAGTGGACAGATGAAGCTGACCGCAAACCAGGTTGAAGATTGAAGCAAGTCCCACGAACTCTCGCTTGTCCATCAGGGCTCGAGCGCGATCGAGGTGCCCCTCTGCCGATGGAACATCGCCCTCCTCGCACCCAATCCTCGCCAGGTAGAGATGCGTCTCCAAGGTATATCGAGGAGAGTCGATTCGGCCAAAGAGATCGAGAGCTCTTCGATAGAAGCGCTTGGCTGCCGATGTGTCCTTCAGCTCCAGCTCGAGATCCGCGGCGATCATGCTGGCATAACCCTGAAGATAGGGATCACGGACCTCGTCAGCGGCCTTCTGCGCATGTCCATACAAGGAGCCTGCCCGGTCCAAATCGCCAAGAAAGAGGTAGAGGCTGGCGAGGTTCGCCGCGGTGCGAGAGACTTGAGCCGTGTTGCTGGAACGAGTGAAGGCAGCGAGGGCTCGATGGTAGTGCTCGAGGGCCGCCTCGAGTTCACCGGTCTCATGATAAAGGGCGGCGATATTCTGGAGAGCAAAAGCCTCTCTCGATCTATCACCCGCCGTCTGGCGCAAAACCAAAGAACGCCGATAGTGTTCGAGGGCTTCAGGCCTGTTGCCCTGACGATGTGCGACTACCCCAAGGTTGTTGACCGCGCGAGCATTCTCCCTTGGCAGCTCGAACCTGGCGGCGTCTCGAGCGCTGGCGACAAATTGCGCCTTCGCTTCGTCATACTCCCCTCGATGGAGGCGAAGCTTACCCAGCGTGTTGCGAAGAGAGAGAAACTCGACGATGTGCTCGGTGTGTCGTTCGCATCCACCGAGCACCTCCAGACCCTTCTCGGCGAGCACTAGGGCATGATCATATCGGCCTAGAACCCAGAACGCTTCAACGAGATCGGCAAACACCGATGGCACGAGCGGATCGTCCCAGCGAAGCCTAGCGGCCATCCCGAGGATGGCCTCCTTCTCTCTTCGCACACTCTCGTCCAGGCCCAATAGATCGAGACAGATTCTCACTGTCAAGCGAGCGCGACCCATCGATAGGCACTCCCGAGCCACTCTCGCCTGTACCGACCGGAGCTTCTCTTCGGATCCTCGATGCGCTCTCTTCAATCGGCCCAGCCATCGAAGAGCACGTGGATGATCGGAGAGGCCAGAATGCAAGGAGCAAAGCCACTCGTACAGAGGAATGGCACGCCCTTCATCTTCTGGGCCAAGAAGCGCCAGCGCTTGTTCGAAAGCATCCGCGGCCTCCCCGTAGGCCAGCTTCGCGGCGAGCGCCTCTCCCGCCCGCACCGTCCATTCGAACCCCTCGCCTCGTGGATCGGATATGCGAAGGTGCCGGGCCACATCCGCTGGGTCGGCTTCCTCTTTGGCAAGAAGCTTTCCGATGACGGAATGAAGTAGCTTCGATTCGGCCTCTGACAACTCTCCTAGAAGACGCTCTCCCTCCAGGGGGCGCGAGAGGAAAAGCCTTGGTCCAAAGCTGCCGGCCCGAAGACCGACGATCCGCAAGGATACGAGCTCATCGACCGACGACCCAAGCCCATCGCCCATCCATGACTGAAGAATGGTGTCGACCCGTCTAGGCTCCACGGGGCGTCCTAGCGCGGCCAGAATCGTTACTACACGGCGCTGGACCGAGGTGAGATCTCTCATGCGGCGAAGCACGAGATCCTCGACATCCAGGTCGGGACCAGCGGCCAGAAGAGCCTCGATCCTTTCGGGCACACCGCCAGTCGTGTGCAGAATGCGCTCGACCATGGAGGGATGCGAAAGAAAAGCTCGAAGACCAGCACGATCCAAACTAGCAAGCGGCAGAGTCAAGGCAGGAGTACGAGAGACGAGTTCCTCCAAGGCTTGCGGTGCAGCGTCTCCCCTGAAAGTCAGAACCCACAGTGCCCGTCCACCGTTTCGATCCGTAGGTACACAGGCGGAAGGTCCGGCGACGACGGAAAGAAGATAACGCAGCAGATCGAGAGAGGCTCCGTCGGCAGCGTCCACGTCATCGAGCATGATGACCGGCGGATTCGCCTTGCCAAGCAAGGAAAAGATCTCGGCAACGGCCTCGAATAGGTCAAGACGCCGGTCTTGAGCCGTGACCTCGTCATCCCCAGTAACTCTCGCGGCCGCACCACCTGCCACCGGAATCGTTCGCCTTGCAAGCTCTCCCGCGCGCCTTGAAGAAACACCGCTCTCGGATAGAAGATCGATGGCACGAGGGAGCACATCCGCGAAGAGACCGAAGGGCCTCACGCAGCCTCGAGCCGCTGCTCCAGACAGAAGGCTTATGCCTCGTGCGCGCACCTCTCGAGCGAAGGCGTCCAAGAGAAAGCTCTTTCCAATGCCCGAAGGCCCCCAGACGAAGCAAACCTCGGGTGCCGCATCCAGTCGTCTCGAGGCCTCGAGAGCCTGTACCAGCCTACCGACCTCCGTTTCTCTTCCGGAGGCGTCGAGGGGACTCGTGGTACGAAGGGATCTGGACATGAAAAAGCCTCTCGCCAGCAAGACCCTCGCTCCTCGTCACATCCTTGGCGCGGATAGCTGGCCTGAGTCTTGTGATTATAGAAGACTTGGGGGCCAACCCTCAACCGCGAAAGCAACTCCCCGTCCACGTCTCTTGTCCTCGTCTCGCGATACAACCCCCGTCCCACGTAAAACGAGACACATCAGACGACTCCGTGGACGTGGACGACCCCACCCAAGAACAGGTCACACTGCTGCCGTCCCTCTCGGAGAAACTGCAAAAAAGTCCATCACGACGAAGCTGAACGAGCCTGGCAACTCCCCAACTCCCATATCGTCCGATATAGGACGCCGCCCCCGATCCGCTGGCCGACTCATCTCGCTCGCAAAACCGCGCTCTGCCTCGACAAGCCGGCAGGTCACCTTCCAGGCGAAGCCATCTTGCATCCGAAGATGCGACTTCTTCGGTTGAAACGATCTGGTGCCAGGCCGTTCAGCGAACGGGTGTGGCTTTCAGGGCTGCCTTTCCTGCCTTCACGTGAACCTGGAAGCGCACAGTCTTCGCTCCGTACTTTTCCATGATGGTGTCCCGGTTCTTTCGAAGCTTCACGGCGAACTTCTCGAATGTGATGCCGTCAGCGGGCTCACCACACTTCTGTCGAGTCGCCACGAACGAGCGGAAAACCTCTCGGAAATGGGCCTCATCTGGGTCCTGCGGGCCTCCGGCTGCCTTGCCTCCAGCCCCGGCGGTGCGAGCAGTGGCCTGCAATAGAGCGTCGGGAACCTTAGCCACGACCGTGGCCGCGGGAGAATCATCCTCATCATCACCAAGATCCGACATGGCCGAAGAATCAGACATAGCGGAAGCAATCGGGTCTTCTTCTGGTGCGGGAGGAGGGGGACTGAAGGCGGGATCCAGTGCGGAAGCGTCCGATCCAAGACCCATCTCCGCCGATAGCACCGATCCGTGACCGCCCGACTCGTCGGTTGCCCCAAGGCTCTCGCCCTCTCCACCCATGGGCGAACCACCGAGCCCAGCATCGCCAAACTGCGAAAAGGCATCGGCTTGATCGACAGCAGCAGAACCCTCGGTCTCAGGGGGGGGCAAAGGCGACTCGCTGGCGGCTTTGGCCCCGAATACGGCAAACGGATCATCCTCAGCCTGCTCTTCTGCTCCGCTATCCGTCGTGGGCTCTTGATCCCCGGCCGCATCACTGCCTACCGCCTCATCCTCAGCCGACTCAGCCGAGTCGGCGGGCTGCCCATCCCTTGGGCCTTCCTCCTGATCTTGTAGAGATTCGGGCACAGGCGCCCCACTGTCCGTGGGGGAAGCGTCGGGCCCGGAGCGCGCGGCCCCCTCGAATCCAAAGTCGAATGCATCGGGTGCGGCTTCTTCGGAATCCGGTTGCGACTCCGGAAGGAGGCTGGCGATATCGGACTGCTTGCCGCCAATTGGTCCAGCAGAAATCGGCGCCTTGCGTTCCGCCTGATCGAGAACTCCGTTGACCATCTCGGCCAGTCGGCGCATCTCTCCCTTGAAGCCAGCAGTCTCTACCCTCGTCTTGACGTCCCCGCTGGCTGCCCGACTGATCTGGCTGGCCATTCGGCGAACCGGCTTGTTGGCCGCACCGCTGACGACAAAGCCCCACACCAGACCGAGGAGCACGATGAGCCCAAGAACTCCCGCTTGAAGGGTTTGATATAGATCCAACCATGAGTAGCTCTCATAGGTGGAAACAGAAAGAACAATGAAGGCGTCATCTGCTTCGCCTAGAGATACTTTGCGTCCGTATCCCAAGACGGGCTCCACCCCCGTTACCGCCGACGTAATGGGAGCAATAGTCCCAAACGGACCACCGAACCCAAAGGTTTCTCCAACCGCCGCTGCTCGAGCCTCCGTGGACAGATTGGCGCGCCACTCACTAGGCGCCGTGGACACACGCATTGCGCCCTCGGCCATCACCGACACATTCAGGCCCACCGCCTCGGCAACACGCTCTGCGTAGGCCTCATCTACCACATAGCCAACCAGAACCGCGCCATACACCGTATTCTCGGTGGCAATCGGCACCGCCGCCACCCGGAGAAGCTCTCCATCGCCGGCCAAGAAACCGACGGTTTCCCGCCCATCGAGGGCGTCGAGCAGAGCCGGTATGTCGGGAGGAGGAACGATTTCCTCGGTGGGCCTCTCCACGTGGAACTGCCTTGCACCTTCGCCCGTGGACAGGATCACCATCCTGTAATGATCTGCTCCCTCCTCCAGGGCGATCTCGGCCAATGCCTCCAAGACATCCTGCATCTGGCTGTCGCCCGGGGGATTCCCGGCAGCCGAGGCCGACCTTACGCCACTTCGCACCCTAGCGTTGGCCGATGCCAACCGAGCAGCATCAAGCACGGCTCGAGCCTCCACTGTCTCGACGGCATCGACTCGCTCCTCGCTCCAGGCCAAAAGTTCAGCCGAAGTGGAGACCGCGTCGGCATCGAGCCGCTGTGCTGTGTAGAAGAAGTTGGCGCCCACGATCACGATCATGAGCACGCAGAAGACCCAGAACTTTGTCTTGATCATTAGAAACCGACTCCGCTACCAAAAAGTGGGGTAGAGGCCACGCCCTGGCCCTGTGTATTAGCCGGGTCAACGGCTGAGTGTCAACGAGGCAGCCAACTACAAAAGCGAACAGGATGCCAGGTTTTTTGGAGCCCTGCCCATCCTTGATGGGCACCTTCCCTCCAAGGTCCCGAAAAAGCGGCCAAGTAGCCTGCTCGATGGGCTCGCCTCGGAGCAAATTCTGGACGAAAGACCACGAATCGGACGCCATTGCATAGAGAGCTTTCTGTTCCTATTGAACCACAATCACCGGTTACCCATCTGGCACGACTCCTGCTCATCTCCTCCGCGACGACCGGCCCCAACTCATCGCTTCAACCCTACAGATGCACCCTCTCATTCTCGACATTCAGATGATCGGCGAATGACCTGGAGAGAACCATGAGCATCACCGAGAGCATACGCTGCGAGACAATCGACGCCGAAATCCTACTACAGACCTCGGTAGGCGACATAGCCGATACACAAGCGGTGCTCTTTGGCATTCCTCCAGAGCATCTGCTCTTTGATTCGAGAGACCTACGATCGGTGCGAACAGTCTTGGACGAACGTGCTGGCGATGCATGGACAGCGTTTCAGGTCGAAAGCTGCGAGCGCTAGCCTTTGTGCTCTTACGAGAGCACCTCATCCGTCCTGACGTACTTCTTTACGAGATTGGTCAGCACTTCCTTGTTCCCATGATCCTCTGCTGTCGGTAGAGCCTCCAAGGCTTCAATCTGCCGAGCAACCTGAAAAGTATCGTGTGCGGCCAGCAAGATGGGGATCTTCTTTTCCGAAGCCATCGAAATGATCTTGGCCGGGGGCAAAAGATTGTTGGTCAGAAGGATCCCTATCGTGTCGCTTTCGAGGGCGGCCAGGATCATATCGCTGCGATCACCGCTCGTTATCAGAAGCTTGTTCTCCTTGTTCAGCACGGGAGCACGCATGG
>SKWY01000212.1 GCA_007128675.1 Deltaproteobacteria bacterium
GCACTTCTGGCAAGCGTACTCGTAGATCGGCATCTCTTTGGCCCTCCACAAACCTCTTCTTAAGATAAGGCGCCTCGTCGACTGTCAAGCCAGGAGCTACCACAAAAACGGCGCCTTCGCCATCGAGCTTTCACCCATGGGTGACCAGAAGCCTTCCTCTCGCAAGTCTCATCCCGTGGCCTTGACTTGCTCGTGGGGGCGTGCGACCCCAGAACAACAACCCAGGAGGAAACATGAAGCGATTCAGAGGGGCTCTTCCAGCCATAATTACTCCAATGAAGGGCGACGAGGTCGATCTCGATGCCCTTGGCTCAATGGTGGAATGGCTTCTGTCCGAGACCTGCGACGGCATCGTGGCCTGCGGAACCACCGGTGAGGGAGCGACGCTCACTCACGAGGAAACCCTTGCCGTGGTGAGGCGGGCAAAGGACGTCGTCAAGGATAGGGTGCCGTTGATAGCGGGCACGGGAAGCAACGTCACCCGGGCGACTGTCGAGCTGACAAGGAAGGTGGCCGAGGCAGGCGCCGATGCCGCCTTGGTCGTTACCCCCTACTACAACAAGCCCACCAGCGAAGGGCTCTTCCGACATTACGAGGCGGTGGCCAAAGGCGGGGGGCTGCCCATTATCATGTACAACGTGCCTGGGCGCACGGCCCTCTCCATGGATCTCGAGACCATAGTTAGATGCGCGGGCATCGAAGGGGTGGTGGGCATCAAGGATGCTTCCAAGGACATGGCTCTGGCCGTGCGCCTGCGGGAGCGCTGCGGTTCGGGCTTCGCGCTTCTTTCCGGCGACGACTTCACGATCCTCCCCTTCCTTGCATGTGGAGGTGACGGCGTCATCACGGTCGTAGGTAACGTTGCTCCAAGGGACACATCGGAGCTCGTAAGAGCATGGGAAGGTGGAGCCACCGAGGCGGCGCGCCAGCTTCAGGGCAAGCTCTTGCCTCTAGCCGAGGCGTTGTTCGCGGAGACTAGCCCCGTGCCTCTGAAGGCCGCGCTCCAAATCATGGGGCGATGCGAGGGTTCGATTCGCATGCCACTTACCCCAGCCAGCGATTCGACACGTAAGATGCTCGAGGAGGTGATGTCCGCCTATGGGGGCCTCATCTGATGGGCGATATCGGCATTATCGTCACTGGTGCCTCCGGCCGAATGGGCTCGCGTATCTTGCAAGTCGTCCACAAGACTCTGGGGCTGAAGCTTCTTGGAGCTTGTGATGCGCCTGGAGCATCGTGCATTGGAGAGGATGCGGGTCTTTCAAGTGGCTTCGAAGAACTTGGAGTGCTCATCGAGGGTGACCTTGCAAGAGCCATCGATGCCGCCCGCGAGGCCTCGAAGAAGCCAGGCGTGGCGACGGCCTACACGGGCGCCGGCTTGCCCAGCGGCGATGTGGTGGTGGTCGACTTCACATGCCCGGCGGCCTCCGTGAGTAATGCCGAGGTGTGTGGGAGCAAGGGCGCCGCCCTCGTGGTCGGCACGACGGGCCTTGCGCCCTCCGATGAGGAAGCCATCGAGAAGGCAAGCGAGCAGGTGCCGATAGTGAAGGCACCAAACATGAGCGTCGGGGTGAATCTGATGCTGGGGCTTGCGAGAAGAGCGGCCCGGGCACTTGGCGACGAGTATGACGTGGAGATTCTGGAGACGCACCACAGGATGAAGGCCGACGCTCCCTCTGGGACGGCTCTTCGTCTTGGAGAGGTTGTCGCCGAGGCGCGGGGGAGCACCCTGGAGGAAACGGGGGTTTATGAACGCAAAGGCATCATCGGCAAGAGGTCGGATCGAGAGATCGGCGTCCAGACCCTTCGAGGTGGAGACGTGGTGGGTGAGCATACGGTATACTTTTTGGGGAAAGGGGACCGTATGGAGCTAACCCATCGCGCTACCAGCCGGGATGTATTCGTCCACGGGGCGGTTCGTGCGGCGAGATGGGTCTTTGGCCGCTCCCCCGGTCTCTACGGAATGGAGGATGTGCTAGAGCTTCGATGAGATGGGGGATCATGGAAGGTCCAAAACGGTGCGTAACGGCTTTTGTGGCCCTTGGCAGCAACCTTGGGCCAAGAGGCGCGATATTCGAGCGCGCCCTCATCCTTCTGGAGCGCGAGCCTAGGCTCCGTGTGGTGGCGAGATCGCGGTGGCACGAGACCAGGCCCAATGGGCCGCGGCAACCAAGATTCCTGAACGGGGTTTTGAGGGTAGAGACTTCTCTTGCTCCCGAGGTGATGCTTGCCTGGCTTCACGCAATCGAGCGAGCCTGCGGTCGATTGCATCGCGGGGGGCGGTGGGGACCCCGGGTTCTCGATCTGGATCTCATCGGCTATGGATCGCGGCGTATCTTTCGTCCCAGGCTAAGGCTTCCACACCCTGGTTGGAGGCGCTCTTTCGTGCGAGCACCGCTGGAGGAGGTTCGAGGCGTCGCGGTCATGCCTTGCGAGGCCAAAAGAGGGTCCCGTTGATGTGGCACGGGGATGGGAAGAGGACGCTGCTTGCCCTTATCCCGGTTCTGGTGCCGGTCCTCCTTTCGGGATGCGAGGCGCCAGAGGTGATCCCAAGAGAAGACGATCGCTCTTCGTGGGCAGAGCAGGAGAAGAACATCCCCGAGCACGAAGGGGATCGGCGACTGTCGGGGCTCGTCTCGAGAGCATCAAGGGTTCACGTGGATGGCGACGTGGCCGCTCTCATCGAGGAGGCCGATGCGATGAGAGACGCCCTAGAGAAAAGGCAGCCTCCGGTGGCGATTGCCATCAAGCTAGCCAGAATGTACGAGAGCGCCGGCAGGTATCCGGATGCAATAGATTGGTACAGGCGAGTCATCGATGTCGCGCGGCCTGCTCTGGACGCCTTCGACGAGCTTCGAGATGCAGGGGTGGATGAGCCCGCCGACGCGCCGGATAGCTGCCGCCCTTCCGGCCCCGCCGGCTCCTTCGAAGCAGCCAGCGTACGGGCCATGGCCTTGGAGGAAGAAGACAGGGCCCTCGCTTTCGCCTGCTACCGAGCCGCCTTGGCGCCCATAGCCGAGGCCAAGAGGCGCAGGGGCGAGTCATGGCTTGCACTCGATGGCTACTTTCTGGCGCTGCGTCATATCGAGCGTGCCCTCGTCATCACCCCCGACGAGCCGGAACTCCTACTCCTTCTGGGAGTCATCTCCTTCGAGATCGAGCCCTGGCTGCTGGGGCCCCATCGAGCCGTGACCGCCAAGGAGGCCTGGCGCCGTTATCTGGCGCTGGCGCCGGATGGCCCGATAGCAAGGCAGATTAGAGAGGCCCTCCCTCATATCGAGTTGTTGATCGAGCACGGTCAGTTCGACCAGCCGCGGCATTGAAGCTTTCGCTCGGCTCTTCGGGCGACCCCGAAAGGGTTTGTCGAGTGCGCCGGCCCTTCTCTTGCGGCTCGCGCCATTCCACAAGGGTGGCTAGCTGATGGTGTCTCGCCGCCGTGTGGCCGTTGCGCCGCGGTCAGAGGAGCTTTGCGGCCAGCAGATCCTGTATGTCGAGCAGGCCCACCGGGCGGCCAAAGTCATCGACGACGGGAAGCTGATCGACCTTCGCCGATCCGAGCATCGTCGCGGCCGTGGAGACGAGGTCCTCGGTGGTCACCGTCTTTGGGTCCTTGCCCATGAAATCGCCAACAGGAAGTGAGAAATCCACTTCACCGGCCTCGACGAGGCGGCGCAGGTCTCCGTCCGTGAAGATGCCCGCGAGTCGACCTTCGCAATCCACTACCGTAGTCGCACCCGGCCGGCCGGGAGTTCTAGTCATGACGGCGAGGGCCTCGGACAAGGAGGAAGAGTCGGTGATGCGAGGACAGGCCTCACCGGAGCGCATGATCTCACCGACCTTCATCAGCTTTCGTCCTAGCGCTCCGCCGGGATGGAGGCGGGCATACTCTTCCTCGGTGAACGATTTGTCGTTGAGCACTGTCATGGCGAGAGCGTCGGCGAGGGCCATTAGGGCCAAGGAGGACGCCGTGGGTGCGAGGCCAAGCGGGCAGGCCTCTGTTATCGGACCGACCGAAAGGACTATGTCGGCGGCGCGTCCAAGGCTGCTCGTTGGCTCGCCGGTCATGGCTATGAGAGGCACGTCGATGGCTTCGAGTGCCGGCAGAAGACGGAGGATTTCCTCTGTTTCACCGGAGAAAGAGAAGGCGATCAACAGGTCTCCAGGCAGCACTCGGCCCAAATCCCCATGGGCCGCCTCGCACGGGTGAAGATAAAGGGAAGGGGTGCCGGTAGAGGCCAAGGTGGCCGACAGCTTCTGAGCGACGAACCCGGGCTTCCCAAGCCCGGTGACGACGACTCTTCCCGAGCAGGCCAGCACGGCTTCCACGGCCCCGCCGAGCTCGGGGCCGAGACTGGTTGATACTGCCTCGATGGCGCGCGCCTCGACCATGAGAACCTGCCGGGCGTGAGCGAGGCGGGGATCGGCGTTGCCGATTGCTCTTGGGGCGGCCGTCATCTCTTGAATCCTGGAGTCTCCTTGCGGCGACGTCGACTAACCTTCGCCTATCTCCGTCTCGAAAACGCTCTCTCTAACTCCATCCGGTCCATCGTTGTCCGTTCCGCCTCCCGTACCTCCGACTCCCTCGCTCCCTCGCTCGAAGGTGACGGTATCGCTGTCGACAGTGATCGTCGAGCCGGCATGAAGAATGCCGACGGACGGCCCTCCGGCCCCGCCCGAGCCTCCCCCGCCTCGACCGCCTCTGCCGCCGTCGCCGCTGTCGGCACCGGCAAGCCCAGTGCCTGTGCCTATTTGCGCTCCCGGTGCACCTGTGGCTCCGGCTCCACCAACCGCGCCCTCCACACCGACCGCGCCGTCTCCTCCGTGTCCGCCACGACCGGTTTCGATCCTGGTGTTGGAGATCTCGACGTTGGCCTCGCGTACGAGGATGCCTATGGATGCCCCTCCGCTACCGCCTGGACCTCCGCCCTCTCCGGGGCATCCCCCGCTGCCACCACCACCACCACCACCACCGGGGATCCAGTTACACGAGTTCATAACTATTTCCGCTCGGTACGAGCCCGCGCCGCCTCCGCCTCCGCCGCCTCGGCCGACCGCTCCGAAATCGCCGGCCTCACCGGTGGGGGGGCTGTAGTAGAGGCTTCGTACCCCGGTGACGGCGTGGTAGCCATAGCTCAATGCGCCGGTTGCATCGCCGGCCGCGATTCTATTGCCTTGCGCCCCCATTGCTCCATCGGCGCCGGGCTGTCCGCTCGTCGGATCGACGGGGTCTGGCTGATGTCCGCACGTCCACTCTCTTCCCCAGGTGCCTCCCGCCCCACCCGCGCCCGTGGTCTGGCCAATGACTCGTCCATCTCCCGAGAGGCCGGCATTGCCGTCGGCTTGGGTTCCTTCACCACCGTCACCTCCGTCACCGCCGGCAAAGGACTGCATTCCGCCCGTGCAAAAGCGCTGGTTCGCGCCGTCACCGGAGCTACTCCCGGCTCCATCGGACCCGGGATATCCTGGGTTGGGAGTCATGTGTGGCACCCGGCCTTGCCTGCCGCTGGAGGCGTTACCGACGACGATGTCCACATGGTTTACGTGGAATGTACCGGTGTTGTCGGCGAGAGCCAGGCCCACCACCGAACGGCCATGGCTGCCGGCCTGAGTCCCGGCTGGCTCGGCGTTTGGGACATCTATCTTGATGAGCTCGATGGTGGCGTCCTCTTCGCCGCCATCCATCTGCAAGGTGCTCGTGATGATCGTTTCGTAGTCTGGACCTCGATCCCAGTCGCCTCCCCCCAAATCCTTGTATCCACCGTGTAGGCTGGCGATACCCACGTTGGCGCCCTCATAATCACCTTCGGCGATGTAGACCTCTCTTCTGGGGCCGGGACGGTCTGCTCGGGCTATCTCCACGGCGCGCTCGATGGTGCGTACGGGGCGATGGCGCGTGCCGTCGTTATCGTCGCTCCCGAAATGTGAGACGAAGACGCCAATCGACGCATCGCCGCCGACGACGCCGTCACAGTTGCGATCACGAAAGTCCTCGGGGTCGGGCCAGTCTTCTTCCTCGCAGTGGCAGGGAAGAGTCGACTCGCATCCGGTCAAAGGATCGTCATCACAATTGAAGAAGCCGTCATCACAGCTCTCGACCTCACATGTGCCGCCAGAGCAGGTCGCGGTCCCGTTCTCGACCTCGCAGGTCACCCCGCAGTCGCCGCAGTCGGTCAGGGTGTTGGTGGGAGTCTCGCAGCCTGTCGATACGTCTTCATCGCAGCTCTCGAAATGCTCTTCGCACTCGATGATGACGCAAACGCCGTCGACGCACTCGCCGTGTCCGTTTTCGATCTCGCATTCGCACTCGGGCAGACAGACGCCGTCCAACCAGTCGTAACCTTCATCGCATGCTTCGCAAAATTCTCCGGCGTAACCTTCGTCGCAAACGCAGATGGGCTCCCCTTCGTTGTCGTCGCAGGCGCCGAACTCGCCACAGTCGAGATCGACGACCGCGCAGGAGGGAAGGCAGTCGCCGTCGACGTCTAGCCAGCCCTCGTCGCAAGAATCGCACCGCGTGCCGGCCCAGCCGTCCTCGCATAGACACATGGCCTGTCCGTCTTCGCCGACGCAGCCTGTGCTGTTGGGTCCGCAATCCACTCCCAGGCACGGGTCGGCTTCACCGTTGCCGCATGCGGTCACAAGGAGGGTGAAAGCCAAGGCGATTAGCACTCCGATTACTGAAGACGGTCGCATACTCATTCCTCCCAATGTGCGCGATCTAGTCCAAAAGTTTTGATTGGCTCACTTCAGGCGAGCACTCGCTGCGCAGCTTTCCCGGTCGCCATGCAAAGAAACTCTTTGACGTTTTCAAGGAGACGACCAGAGAAGACGATGAAGGTGGAAGCCCGAACATTTTGAGCAAGGAATCCTGCCTGAATGATGGTGGAAGGGCAAGCCAGCTCTTGGTGCGTGGCCAATCCGCAAACAATCGAGGTCAATCGACGACGGAGAAGGGATGGCTCAGCTGTTCGCCGTCTTCGTCGACGAGGGTCAGAAGGTGGGGGCCAGGAGCAGGAGCAAGCTCCATTTGATGAATGCCTCGGGTGGTGCCGAGGTAGCGGTTCCCAAGGTGCCAGTGAATCGCCGTGGCGGGATCTCGATGAGCCGCCGTGAAGACCGCGCGTCCCCGCTCCCCGTCGAGCTGTCTTGGTATGAAGAGGCGTCCATTGGGTCTTGGATGCACCATCGAAAGAGGAGGAGGGCCGCTTCCAGAGCCTTCCTCTCGGCAGTCCTCTCTCCAAGGCGGCAATGGGCGGTAGCCTGGGTTCCCTTGGGCGTAGAACCACTCCATCGCTGGCGGCAGAACGAAGCGGCGCTTCGTTACGATGGCGTCGGGGCTCGCACAGCCGGTGTGGACACGGTACCGGCAGCCCTCATCGCAGTGGATGATTCGGCAGTAGTGGCAGGCTTCTGTCCCGAGGGCTGATCTAGGAGCCTCGATCATGCGTGTGAGCGCGCATCGTGGGCCGGCACGAAGCCCGCTTGCGGCGCAGACCTCAACGCGTGTCAACCCGCGGGGTGGAACCAGGGGGCCGCCTTGCTCCTGGGGCAAGAGGTCGAAAAGGTCCATTAGAAGGGGCGCGGCCGCCAGGTGTCCCGTGTTGCCTGGACGGCCCGCGCCCGAGGCGTTGCCGACCCAGACCCCGACGGCGAACCGAGAGCTGATCCCGATGGCCCATGCATCACGATGTCCCCAGCTCGTGCCGGTCTTCCACGCTATGCTTCGCGCCGAGGCGAACCTTCGCCATGCCGCGTCGGCTCCGGGACGCTCCACTTCGACCATGGCTTCGAGAGTCGAGAAGGCAGCGGCGGCATCCACCGAGGCTGGTTGCCTCGAGAATGCATCGAGAGATGGGCTGGAAGCTTTCTCTACGGTCGGAGGGAAAAAGGAACTCTGGCCGTCGCCCCGGGCAGATCTCGCGAGTCCGGCATAGATCCCCGTAAGCTCCCAGAGGGTAGCCTCGCTTCCACCTATTACGAGCGATAGACCGTAGTGCGAGGCCGGCTTGTCGAGCGTTGTCATGCCGAGATCTCGAAGCAGAGCGGCGAAGCGATCCACGCCGAAATCGGAGAGCAACCTCACCGCCGGCACGTTGAGCGAGCGAGCGAGCGCCGTCTTGGCGGGTACCGCGCCGGAGTAGGTTCGATCGAAGTTCTCCGGAGCGAAGCCGCCGATCCGTATAGGGATGTCCGCCACCAACGACGA
>SKWY01000083.1 GCA_007128675.1 Deltaproteobacteria bacterium
CTCGGCATCGGTCACCGCGGCGTTCCCAGATTTCACCATCTCCGAAAGTCCCTTGAGTTCATCACGAAGCTTCGCGGCCCGATCTCCGCCCTCCCTCGATGCGGCCTTCATCTCCTCGCCGAGCTGCTTCTGTTTGTGACGAGCCGCTTCCGCCTCGGTTATCGAGTCCTTGCGAAGCTTTGCGAGCTTTCGGATCTCCTCGAGGTCTATCTCGGAATGGCGGCGGGCGATCCGTTCTCTTACGGAGTCGAAATCGGAGAGTACCTTTTTGGAATCGAGCATGGTGAGCGTTACCTAGGGGTTCAATCCGGCCATTGTCAACGAGCTTTTGGGGTCCGCCGGCTCCCTTGGGGCCCAGACTCTTCCCATGGTCGAGCCGACTAGGCGCGATTATGTTCTAATTTGCAGTCTTCCAGTTAACCTTTTCAATCTCCGTCCGTCCTACTTCATGGGATGAGTCAAGGGAGCATGGCCAAGGCAGGATCGCGCATAAGCAGATCGGACGAGACCCTCTCCGACGCGGATCTCGTAAGGGCCTGGCGCAAAGGCGACGGCCTGGCGGCGGAGATCCTCGTTCGGCGCCATCAAAAGCCGGTTTACCGCCTGATGCTGCGCTCCACGGGTGACGCGACGGCAGCCGACGATCTTACGCAGAAAGCTTTCCTGAAGACTCTGGAGAAAGTGGAACGCCTCAGGGCTGATGAAGCGTTTTGCTCCTGGCTATTTCGAATAGCGCTCAACCTTGCAAAAAGTAGAGGCCGAGGCATCATGCGGTGGCTTCGAGCGCCCGGCTACGAGCTGGAACGAGTACGCTCGGATGCCCCAATGCCCGATGACGAGATCGATCGTCAAAAAAGGCTCGAGCGAACTAGAGACGAGGTGAGCCGTCTACCGAAGATGCAGCGTCAGGTCGTCCAGATGCGTGTGCAAGCGGAGCTTCCGTTCAAGAGCATCGCCGAGGTACTGGGTACCAGCGAAGCCAGCGCCAAGGTGACCTATCACAACGCCGTCCGGAGGCTGCGCGAAAGACTGGGAGACTCGAAATGAAGAAACCATGCGAAGAATGGGCCCTTGCCTGTATCGATGCGGCGGAGGATCGTCCAGACGAGTCCTTCCAGATACATCTGGAGAGCTGCGAGAGGTGCCGTCTTGCGCTCGATGAGCTGCGAGACGGCATCGAGCTGCTCAGGCCGGAGCCTGCTCCCGTCCCGGGGCCCTGGCTTGCCAAGAGCATCCGCCAGCAAGCCGAAGCGAGGCGGCAGAGACCGACACGACGACTAATGATGCTGGCCCCCATGGCCGCGGCGGCGGGAGTGCTCCTCGTGCTCGTCACGATGAGCAAGACCATGACCGAGCCCTCTGTTTCGGATCAAACCCGGGGGGCTATGACGCAGCCCTTCGAGGAAGAGGTCTTCGTCGCCCACGACGATGCGGGTGAAATGGAGGCCGAGATCTCGTCGTATCTTTGGGATGATGAATGGGGAGTTGGAGTCGAAACGCTGATCGGCCGGGCCGACGCGGATGAGCTCGAGAATCTTCTGGCTAGTCTGCCCCCGTCCTCGAGCATTGATTAGAAGGAGAGGCCCACAGTGAGAAGAGAAGCTTACAAGTTGATATCGAGAGGTCGCGCTCTTCTCGCTGCTTTCGCGCTGATGACTGCCTGGAGCACGCAAGCAGCGGGTCAAGATGTCGAAGACCATCCAAACGACGGCGAAGCAATCGAGAGGGAGCATCAGCTCCACTCGGAGGCTGAGCGCAGGCTTCGCACTTTCCGCGCGGTAGCGCTGGCAGAGAGACTGGATCTCGACGAAAAGCAGGCCCTCGCCCTCAACGCCGCCATCTCGCGCTACGACGAAAAGAGACGAAGAGTCCGGGCAGAGATCGCTTCACATATGAGAGTCCTGCGTCAAGCCGCGAAGGAGACGAACCCAGACGAGGACGCCGTGAGCGGCGCCATAGAGGGCGTGCTTTCCGGCCGTGCACGACTCGAAGAGATAAGGCAGGAGGAAGCTCGGGAGCTTCTAGCCAACCTGGATCCAGCCCGCCAAGCAAGGCTCGTATTGTTCTTCGCCGACTTCCCGCGTGATGTACGTCGCCTGATGCATGAGGGAAGTCATCGTGGCCGCCACAGGCGGATCGATGTCGACTCCCCCCCTTCAGGGGAACCCCTTAGAAAGACGCCCAGGCGTCCAGCCGGACCCCGCTGACTAGCGCCTTAGATCGTAGATCTCGTCCTCTACTTCCCTTCGGTGTGGATGCTCGTCGTCCGCTCTCTCCAAGAAGGCCCTGAAATGAGTGATGGCCTGCCGCGTGTTGCCTCTGTCCTTGAAAGCGTATCCAAGGAAGTAATGAGGCGCGGGATTGTCCGGTTCACGCCTTGCGGCTTGTTGGAAGACGGTAACGGCGCGCTGATGATTTCCGGCTGTCTGCAGCGTGCGAGCCAAGCTAAGATGAACTCCCTCTATGTCGGGATCAAGGCGAATTGTCCGCTCGTACCAATTAATCGCATCTCTCGGCCGCCCCCATTTCACGTGCGTATCCGCTAGGCGCATCAAGATCTCCGGGTTCTCTGGGTCGAACCTGCGCGCCCGCTCATAGGCATCCACGGCGTCCCGGTAGCGATTGAGCATCGCGTGGACATCTCCTGTACGCAGCCAGGCGTCTACGTAACGAGGGTCCAGCTCTATTGCTCGGCCATAGTTGAAAAGCGCCTCATTGTACTCGCGCCCTTCCTCGTGAAGACGTCCGAGCGCGAAGACGAACCTAGAGTTCTCTGGCTCGATCGTAATGGCTCGGCGCATGCGATCGATGCCGGAGCGACGATCACCCTGACGCGCCAGCACCAAGCCGAGGTAGTAGAAGGTCTCTCCCACATTCCCAGCAAGAGTCGCCGCCGCCTGCAGGTGACGACCGGCCTCGTCCACACGATCCATGTCGTAAAGAACAGCTCCGAGACGAGCCCTTATCGCGGGATCGTTTTCGTCTTGCTGATGCGCTCTTGTCAGATCCTCGAGGGCTTTCTCGAGATCCTCTCGCTGCCAGCGAAAAGTGCCCCTATGGAATGCGAGTTCACGGTAATCCGGCTCTATCTCGGCGGCTCTCTCGAAAACCTCGATCGCCTCGTCGTCCTGATCCATGGCGGCATGCGCTCGAGCGGTGCCAATCAAGGCATCCACATCCTCATCGTCTATCTCCAACGCTTTTTCGAATGACTCGAGCGCCTCCCCTGGACGATGGATTTCCAAGAGATAATCTCCAAGGCCGATATGAACCTCGGGGGCCTCGGGAGCCGACGCTACCGCCGCGCGAATCGGCTGCTCGGCACGGCTCACCCGGCGAAGCTCCAGGTAGAGACGACCGAGCGCCAGCGCCGCCCTGTGATACCTGGCATTGATGGAAAGAGCCTCTCGAAACTGTGCTTCCGCCTCCTCGGTATCTCCTTGAGACCAAGTAAGGAGCCCCCGCAGAAACGGCACACGAACATCGCCGCCGGCTTTTTGCTCGAACTCCCGAAGAGAGCGCGTGGCATCGAGCATGCGCCCGGCTTGAATGAGCACCTCCACAAACTCCGCCGCGACGGTGAGATCGCCGGGGTCGGCCCTATGCGCAATCTCGAAATGTTCGGCGGCCTCCTCGAAATTGCCACGACGAGCGAGCAGCCGTCCAAGAGCGACCCTACCAAATGGGTCGTCGTGCAGCTCTAGACCCTTCTCGAACTCAGCCCGAGCTTCCTTTACCATTCTTCTGTTGCCGAAGAGGATGCCTCGAAGAAAATGCGCGCGAGCCAGCTCCGAAGGCGCAAGGTGCGGCTCGGCCGATTCGAAGACCAATGCCAGCTTGGCCTCCGCTTCACCGTGGTCTACCTTTTCGCCAACGAGCCACATTCGCGATAGCTCGATGGCGGAAGCCAGATGATTAGGATCCGCCTCCAGAGCCCGGGAGAAGAACATGAGCGCAATCTCCCTGTCGTTCTCTCCCTCCAGGCGATCATGAATGCGGCCCAGGGCATGGAAAGCCTTGGCGCTGCCAGAGTCCATGTCCGCTACGCGGTCCAAGACCTTTGCTGCTTCCTCGAGGTTGCCCTCACTAAAATGGGCCTTTCCAAGTAGGTAGAGCGCTTCGATTTCGTCGGGGTCCTCTGCGACGACGCCTTCCAGGTCCCCCCGATGCTGGCCTGCATCTCCCTCGAGTAGAGCTCGACTCATCCTCGCCTTCAGATGCTCGGGATGGTTGGCTGCCGTCACCTCCATCTCACGAAGGTAGGCCGTCGCTCGCTGCACTTCCTGCTGATGGCCACCATAGAGACGCTCGAGATGAAAGGCCGCCTGCGAGAATAGAGCTCGAGCCTCGGTATTACGATCGTCAGCGGCAAGAGCGGTCTGGGTGCTCTCGAGCGCATCGCGCAGACCCTTCCAGGTGCCAACGGCGATCCCCTCTCGCGCTCGCTCGATCAGAACGGTCGCTTCCGGTGCTCTCGAGCCAACCCCGTCGGAAAAGACGAGACGGTGCCCGAACCAACCATATGGGGTGAAGCCGAGATAGATCCCAAAGCCAACTACGGCCAGAGCCACGGTGCCGCCGGCAAGAATCGGCCAGCGCTTCAACAGCGATTTGCTGGCGCCTTGGGCGCCGGATGCCTTCCTGGCTGCCGTTGGGGACATGCTGAACACGCCATATCCCTTGCCCTTTCTCGTCGTATCCCGCTCCGTCTCCTCCTCTTCGGGCTCGTCCGATACGGTTGGAACGAAAGCCGGAGCCTGGGCGGAGGCTGGAGACTCCATCAAGGCTTGAATTGCCTCGGCAAAAGCTGCCTCCGAGCCTATCGGCTTCCATGAAGCGCCATCTAGGGAGACCTCTTCGTTTCCAAGAAGCTGGCCCTCCTTGAGCATGGTGATGACGACCTCTGGATCGAAGGGTCCAAACGTCTTTCCGCTCTTCCGTTTGACCCGATACCGCGCCGGACCCGCCTCACGAACCTGAGCGCCTTTGGACTTCGCCGAGTCATACTGCTCGTCTATGAAGTCCAGGATCTCCATGTCTTCCTCTGCCGACTCGGGAGCTGGAGCCGGCGCCTGTCCCGAACCAATGTCGAACTCGAGATCCGAGCCCTCCCCAGGGTCCAATGAGAGACCATCACCAGGGCCTCCCGGCATGGGAGCGGAAGCAGGATCGAAATCCAACCCTTGATCGTCTTCAGCCGCCAAAGGCTCCCCGGAGGCCGAGAAGGGATCGAAAGCCCCGGTCGGCTCCTGCGCAGATGCCGCCTCGCTTCCGCCGAATGGATCGAAATCACCTCCAGCACCTGGGGGGGGCTCACCTGCGCCCGGGTCCACGTTTCCGAAATCCTCGAGCCCGCCCGAAGACGCTTCTCCGGTGGCCCCAGGCATGCCGGTCTCCTCGCCAAGGGAAACGTTGCCGAAGTCATCCCACTCATCGCCAGTCTCGCCGCCACCAGGGGCCTCGCCGGGCAGGGGAACGTCTCCACCGCCTTCATAAGCGGACCCAGCCCCTCCGCCGCCGGGCAAGGGAACGTCTCCACCACCTTCATAAGCGGACCCAGCCTCTCCGCCGCCGGGCAGGGGAATACTGCCGCCACCTTCATCAGCGGCCCCAGCCTCTTCGCCGCCGGGCAAGGGAACGTCTCCACCGCCTTCATAAGCGGACCCAGCCTCTCCGCCGCCGGGAAGGGGAACGTCTCCACCACCTTCATCAGCGGCCCCAGCCCCTCCGCCGCCGGGCAGGGGAACACTACCGCTACCTTCATCAGCGGCCCCAGCCCCTCCGCCGCCGGGAAGGGGAACCGATGCTTGCGGCGCTTGACTCCGACCACCGGGAAGCACCGGAATAATGGTCTGGCACTTGGGGCACTTCAGCTTGACTCCCCCGGGGGGGACGCGGGCCTCGTCGATTTCGTACTGGGCGGCACAGGACGGACAAGCGACCATCATTTTGGAAAGCCTCGTAGGGTAGTTTGAGCGAAGTTGAAAAACGCTACCATTCGGCCGAACTCGAGGGCAACAAGGGATGGGCGACACCTCTTCGACCTTCGCAAAGCCCTCTGATTCGAGCGTACGGTAGCTCAACGAGTCTAGGATCGAGATGGGCCTTTTTCCTTGTGAGAGCTTTCTTCATGGGGCAGTCTTGCTCGCTGCGCCATGATGCGAAGGGAAGACAAAGAAGACCGCGCGCCATCATCAGGGCCCTTCGCGAAGCGACCGGCTTTAGGCAAGGGTATCGCCCAAAGCCTCGCTCGGTGGACATACGCTCAATGTGAGCCGACCGTCCAGGAACGCCTCGATCAGCTTCACTTGAGTTCCCTCAACGAGTTCGGGACAGACGCCTTCGGGTTCGACCCGGAGTTCACCAAGGCCGCTATCGCCCCTTTCGTTTGGTTGTACCAACGCTATTTTCGCGTGGAGACCCAAGGCATCGAGAACCTGCGCGGGGGACGCCTACTTCTCGTTGGGAATCATTCCGGTCAGATACCCATCGATGCCTCCATGGTCGGGCTTGCAGCCTTCCTCGAGGCCGATCCGCCAAGAGTGATACGCAGCATGTACGAAAGATGGGTCCCGAGGCTTCCTTACATCTCGATCTTCATGCAGCGAGTCGGCCAGGTAATAGGAACCCCAGCAAACTGCAAAAAGCTTCTCGAGCAAGAGCAGTGCATACTCGTCTTTCCCGAGGGCGCTCGCGGCGTCACCAAACCTTTTCGAAAGCGTTATCGTCTCGAGCCCTTCGGGCTTGGTTTCATGCGGCTCGCGCTGGAGACGGCAACCCCCATAGTGCCTGTCGCAATCATCGGAGCGGAAGAGCAGTACATCTCGATAGGCAACCTGGAAACACTGGCGAAAACGCTCGGGCTACCAGGGCTGCCGGTTCTGCCACAGCTACTAATTCCTCTTCTGGGCTGGGCGCCTCTCCCAACGAAGTATCGGATTCGCTTCGGCGATCCAATGTACTTCACAGGTGATCCCGACGACGAGGACGCAGAGATCGAGAAGAAGGCGCTCATCGTCAAGGAACGAATCGAATCCCTCCTCGCCCACGGACTCGAACAACGAAGGTCTGTCTTCTTCTGATGCATCCAGGCTCTTTTTGCCATCACCTGTCGGGGATAAATCAAATGGCGAGAACGAAGCAGCCGGCGGTCGTGGTCACCGGAGTAAGCGGGAACCTCGGCAGAACGATAGCGCGGATTCTTCATCGCACCGAGCGGGTCATCGGCGTGGATCGCCGCCCCTTCCCGAGACGGCCCAAGGACGTGGAGCATCACCAAATAGACATCCGCAGGAGAAGGGCAGCGGATATCTTTCGCAGGCAACCGGTGAAGGCACTAGTGCACCTGGGGATAATCTACGACCCGAGACTCCCGGAGAAGAAGAGGCAAGCCTTCAACGTACTCGGTACACAACAGCTACTCGAACTCTGCGCGCGCCACAAAGTGCAGAAGGTCGTATGCCTTTCATCGGCAACCGTTTATGGGCCGGAGCCGGACAACCCCAACTTCCTTACCGAGGATGCGCCCTTGAAGGCGGCCATTCGTCACGGCGAGATACGCGATCTCGTAGAGGTCGATATGTACTCGCAGAGCTTCTTCTGGCGCTATCCCAAGATCGAGACCGTGATCTTGAGGCCGGTTCATGTCGTTGGCCCGACGATTCAAAACACGGCCTCGAAGTACCTTCGCCATCGGCGGCCTTGGACGCTTGCCGGCTTCGACCCCTTACTGCAACTGATACACCAGGAGGACGTTGCTCGCGCCATCGTCATGGCGCTCAAGCCAGGCGTGAAGGGCATCTACAACGTCACGGGACCAGGAGAAGCTCCTCTATCCAGAGTCCTTGCCTATCTTGGCAACAAGCCTCGCTTGGTTCCCCATTTCACGGCCAAGAAGGTACTCGAGAAGCTCTGGGCCTTGAGACTGACCGACTTCCCCCCGCAGGAACTCGATCACCTTCGTTATCTTTGCGTGGTCGATGGAAGCAGCTTTCGGCAGAGCTTGGGCTACGAGCCGAGATACTCCCTGATGGACACGCTAAGTTCGGTGAGAAGTAGAAACCTCGAGAGTCCGGCGCCGAAGCAAGCAGATAATTGGATTTGACACCGGAGCCGTTGGCTCCGTAGGCTTTGTGAGCAAGGGGCTCATTTGGGCTCC
>SKWY01000235.1 GCA_007128675.1 Deltaproteobacteria bacterium
AACCCGTGGTCACCCCCGTCATACGCGCGCTCGCGGCCGGCACTCCTGTTGGTGAAAAGGCCCGGCGCGTCGACCTCGATAGTGCTCACCAGAGGTAGGATCAGGCTGATGGTCTCACCTGCTCCAAGATAGAAGTCCGTGCCATCGGCGCCGTAGGCCACTCCTCCGAACTCGGGCTGGTCGAGGCGGACCGCATACCAGCCCCTTCTGATCTCGGAGAAAGCGAAGGATCCGTCGGCGGCCGGCTCGGCCCTCTCATGGATGACCCAGCGTCCAACCCCAAAGTCCTCGATGACCTCATCGGTTTCCCCCGGCTCCTCTTCCTCCTCGAGCCTGCGCAACAGCTCCACCGAGACGCCTTCGAGAGACAGAGATTGCTGGAGCTGACCGAGCCCTGATTTTTTGGGGGCTTCGCTCTTCAGGGCGCTCTCGGTTTGGCCAAAGCCTTCTCCCGAGGCAATTCTTCCCTCGATGGAGCCCGTCCTCGCGCAGCCGCCGCAACCCGCCGACAAGCCGGCAAAAAGAAGTATCGCTGCAACCACACAACTGGAAAATGAATATCGCCACATCCCTTCAGGCTACCATCGAACGTCACGATGACCTAGAGGAAGACAGAGAGGCGCGGCTACCCATGAAAGCCCCCAGGCTTTCTACCCATTGCGGACCGTTGAGCATTCTACGTCCCGAACAATCAAGGAGGGGGGGGCGCAAGAGAACGCGCAAGAGAACTTGCCTTGCAAGCCGTCATTCATTTCATTATGATTGCTCGCAACTGCAGGACGTATGGGCCTGCGATCCTCGTCCTTTTATTCTGTCGGACTCATGGGCCGACGCATCACTCTCGACATGACAAGGAGAAGACATGTGCTCTTCAAGCTTCACAGTCTCCCAGGCTAGAACCGAGATTCCGCTCCTCATCGCGTTCGCCGACCTATCTAGATTCGCCTCGGGAAGCAGACGCCGTTCCGACTTGCAGGTAGCCGAGATTCTCGACGGTTTCTACTCGCTGGTGAACCAGCATATCGCCAAGTCCGGCGGCAAGGTCGTAAAGTTCATCTTCGATGCCGCGCTAATCATCTTTCCCGAAAATAGAGCAGATGAGGGAGTGCGAGCGCTCATGGCCCTCAAGGACCGAGTCGATAAGTGGCTGAAGGAAGAAGGCTGGGACTCACAGCTAATAATCAAGGCTCATTTTGGGACCGCGGTGGCCGGCGGTTTTGGTCTGAATGGAGACAAGCGTTTCGATGTCGTCGGTTCGGCGGTAAGCCAGGCCGCCACGCTCAACGCCACCAGCATCGCCTTGTCCGCCGCGGCGTTCCGAAAGCTCTCTTCCGAGACTCGAAGGCTCTTCAAGAAACATACGCCCCCCATCACCTACATCCCCACGGACGCACCCCGTCCATAGGGGGGCACCGAGCCGGGTTGTTGCCACCTTCGCGTCGGCTCGGCGTATCGCATTGTAATTCGTGCGCAAGCAAGAGCGCGGACAAAAGCGAGCGCGGGAGAGTCGGCTCGGCGAATAGCGGCATGGTTCTTCTTACGGGCCCTGGGTGGCGGCGGGTCTCACCAAAAAGACGCCACCGCTGATAGGCGGCCAACCCCGGCAAGCCACATCTTTAGACACGGACGCAAACACGAAACGCCCCTCGCCTTAGGGCCGCCCAGAAGACGCAAACACGAACGCTCTCGCATACCCGCGTTCGCTAGCCTGCCTCTAGACGGCGGGCTCCATCAGCCATCGGCGCGCTTGACAATGCATTCGCGCACATGCGAGCAATCTCGAAACTGCTCAATGGGTCGCTCTCGCCTACAAGGCGCTGCGCCGCCCCCACTGCCGGGCCGGCGGCCCGAGCCATGACGAGAGGAACCTGAATGTCTGGACCAAAGACCCATGGCTTCGTGCTCTGTGTAATTGCTTTTGCGATGATGGTTGGATGCATAGAGAGCGAATACGGAGATAATGACACCCGTTCCGGCGCCTTCGAGATCGAGATGGACACGCGGTACGAATCGAAACTTCGGCGCAAGAGCGATCGAGAGTGGTTCAAGTTCACGACGACCCACGGTAGCGAGACCTTCGACCTCATAGAGGTAGAAGTGGAGGCGCTGGACTCGAGGCTCGTTCCGCGACTCGACATATACGATACCGATGGACGCGGCGTCGGCGCGGCCAACGCCTCCGAGGTCGGCGGAAGCGTAAGCTACGCCTTTGCCACTCGGGGGGACACTTTCTTTGTCGTGTTCAGCGGCTGGGACCTGTCGAAGGATGAGGAGCACGGCTCGTCCGGCGCATACGCCTTCACCGTGAGAAATCTAAACGCCAACGACGCCTACGCCGGCAACCACTCACGAGACGATGCTTACGAGATGGAGCTCGGGGCCGAGCATCCAGGTTCATTGGTCTCCCCTCTCGAGGCCGATTACTTCTTTTTCACCACCAACCATGACGAGGATACCTGGGATGTGGTGGAGGTCTCCTTGCTGGTCGAGCAGGAGACTCTGCTGGCTCGTCTCGTCATCACGGATGTCGCGGGAAACCCGGTGCACATATCCGTTTCGGAGGGCATGGGCGCCGACCTCTCCCATGCCTTCGTCACGACGGGCGGCACTTTCCACGTCCGGGTCAGCGGCTGGGATCCGGAAAGAAACCGCGACCACGGATCAACGGGCGACTACACGCTGGTCGCAAGGAACATGTTCGAAAACGATGAGTTCGCTCCCAACCACTCCATCACCGACGCCGCCGAGGTGGAGCTGGACGTCTGGTACGAGGGCGCCATCGTTGCCGAGGAAGAGGCGGACTACTATCGCTTCACCACCGCCCACACCGCGTATGAGTACGACACGGTGGTGTTCGAGGTTCAGGCGCATGATCCCGGCTTGATGGTCTACATCGAACTCTACGACCAGCACGGCAACTTGAGCAATCTGACCACGAAAGCCTCCCGTCCCGGCGAGAACGCAGAGCTTGGCTGGGTGAGCCCCGGCGGCACGCGCCACATTCGCGTGAGCGGCTGGGATCCGGCGGAGAACCGTGACCACGGATCGACGGGCGCCTACAGGTTCAGGGTGAGAAACCTCGACCAGAACGATCCCTTCATGGGCAACCACCGGTTCGAGCACGCCTACCCCATAGAGCTGAACCAAACCTACGACGCCGTTCTACTGTGCATCTACGAGACCGATTGGTTCATCGTCCAAGACGTCACGCCAGGTGAGTCCTACCAGGTCATCGCCCAGGCACGAAGCGCGGGTCTAGCCCTCAATGTGCAGATCCACGACTCCCGAGGAGAGCTCATCCACGCCGCCCGCGCCGGTTCTTATGGAGGAAGTGTCGTCGCGACGTTCACGGCCGTGGATGAGGCCTTCGTGATTCGGTTCAGCGGCTATCACATCGAGTACAACGTCGACAACGGCTCGAGGGGAGCGTACCAGTTCCGCGTGGGCCTGGGCGATTGACAGAGGCCCGACCACCCTCCCCTCGCGGCTCCGCCGTTAGGGCCGAAGATGTTTTTGCCTCCCCTCAAGACCCTCGAATTTTCGTCAGGGCCCCGCTTCCATGTCACGAATCTTCGAGGGGTCATCGGGGCAAGCGCACTGGCCCTGACAAACGAAGTCTGTAATTTCGGGGGGTTGCACCCTGTTAGCTAGAGCACGCCGGCGGCCCGCTTCTTGCGTGCAACTTCCATCGTGCGTTTGATTCAAAAGGATGCCTGCTCGAGAATGACAAGAGGAGAAGGTGATGCGACGAGCTACAATGAACCACTCTTTGTACTTTTTCCCAGCGGCGCTGGCCGCCGTTCTGCTCCTTACGGCCTGCCCGGAACCGGCGCCAAGTGATCCCAAGGATCCCGACGAGCGAGAGGAAGGCCAGTCGGATTTCCTCTCGGCGGGCAGCGCCGATGATTACTCGAATGGCCGGTATGACACCGACGCGCCGGTCGCCGGAGACGGCACCGAGGAGGGAGCCGATGGAGACGGGAACGGCGAGCGGACGGTAGAGGAAGGAGACATCTACCGCATCCTCGGGGATGGCCTCATCCTAAACCTAAACAGCTTCCGGGGCCTTCAACTCATCGACTTCTCCGATCTCTCTGACCCTACAATCATCGGCCGCGCTCATGTCACGGGCCATCCGGTGGAGCTGTATGTGCATGGCGATCACGCAATCGTCTTGATGAATGATTGGCGTGGGTACTACGGCAGCAGGTTCGCGGCGGACATCGCCTCCGTGACGGGCGGCCTTGTTCTATCGGTGGACATCTCGGACCCAACCTCGCCCCAGGTCGTCGAGCAGGTCCACGTGCCCGGACGCATATCGACGAGCAGACTGGTTCACGGCGGGGGACAAGCGGCGCTCTACGTCGCGGCCGGCGAGCAGTCCTACCACCATGACCCCGATACTGGCGGGCATTTTCACACCGAAACCTACGTACGCAGCTTCGAGGTCACCGGAGGGAACATCACGCCGCGCTCGGAGATCGACCTTGGTGGGTTCGTAAGCGACATCCAGGCCACACCGACCGCCTTGCTCGTAGCGCGCAACGAACGCTGGTGGAGCTCCGGAGAGGAGCCTAGTCGCGTCTCGGTCATCGACATATCCAGCCCCGACGGCACGATGACCGAAGGGGACGAGGTGGAGGTAGCCGGTTTCGTGTTCACGCAGTTCAACATGGATCTCTACAACGACGTTCTCCGCGTCGTTTCGGGAAGCCGCTGGGGAAGCAGGCCGGCAAACTACATAGAGACCTTCGATGCCTCGGACCTCTCGAACCTCGAACCGATAGACCAAGAAGAGTTCGGCGCGGGCGAGGATCTCTATGCGACCCTGTTTCTGGGCAACAAAGCCTTCTTCGTCACCTACTTCCAGGTAGATCCCTTCCACGCCTTCGAGATCACCGACGAAGGCATCGCCACGGAGATGAGCGAGTTCGTCGTCTCCGGTTGGAACGATTACTTCCGCGCGGTCTTCGACGAGACCAGGCTCATTGGGATTGGAAAGAACGATGAGCAAGGAAACCAGCAGGCGGTCAGCCTCTACGACATCACGGACCTTGCGAACCCGGAGCCACTTCTGGCTCGCGCCGAGGTCGACATGCACTGGAGCTGGTCCGAGGCTCAATGGGACCACCGCGCGTTCTCGGTGTTGCAAAACGCCGTCGACGTGCTCACTGAGGACGGCGTTCAGGAGACCGGCCTCGTGCTCCTTCCCTTCTCCGGCTGGGACTACGACGAAGAGACCGGCTGGGGAACCTACCGCTCGGCGGTCCAGATCTTCACCTTCTCCGAGTCGACCCTGACTCGACGAGGGGTGATGGAGCATCCAACCCAGGTACGCCGCAGCTTCCTTGCCAACTCCGAGGCGGTAGCGAACCTGTCCGAGACGGATCTCGCCTTCTTCGACCACCAGGATCCCGACGACCCCCAGCCCCTGGGCTCCGTTGAGCTTGCTCCCGACTACTCGGACTTCTTCGTGTTCGGTGACTACGCCGTCAGGCGAAAGGACGTGGGTCATTCCTGGTGGTACTATCGGAATGATCCCTCCGCCACGACACAGCTCGAGGTGATCCCCGCCGACGGCGATCCCGACCTCTCCGAGGCATTGGCTTCCTTCGAGGTAGACAGGCAGGCGCGCCTCCTTCAAGTCGATGACTTGCTTGCCGTGCTCTGGAACCGCCCGGAGGAGAGCGAAACCGACGGCTCCAGCGACGGGGGAGGGCCTAATGACGACGGCTTCATTCCCTCCCTTACGGTGTACGATCTTTCAGACCCTCTGCAGCCCGAAAGCCTGGCGACCATCGACGTGACCGCGGCGTTCTCCGGCACGGCGCATCGCAGTCATTGGGATGTTCATGTCGTCGGAGAGGGGCTCGTACTAGTCACGAGTGAGCATCACCGTGAGGTCGTGGAGACCGAGGAGGTATGTTACCTGGAGCCAATGCATCCCTGCGAGATCGATGAGCCTTGCGTCGAGTACTTCAGCGAGGAGCTCCAATGCGAACGAGACGATTCCGGTGACCTTACGTGTACGGGAACGATTATTCGGTGCGAGTACGAGCCCGACACAAGAGACGTGACCTGTGAGGAGCTCGATGCTTCCGACTTGCCTGACCTCGAGGACTACGTCTACTGCTGGGACCGTGACCGGTACAACTGGTGGGTAGAGCGTAACATTCGGCCGATAGATCTATCGGACCCGAGCCAACCGGAGGTTCGGCAAGTCATAACGTCGGACCAGAACGATCAGCCGGCGGGAGCAATAGCCTCGGGCAGCGACCTGTATCTGTCCTTTGCAAGACCGGAGAGCGTGGAGAACAACGATCGTGATTACGTCCGATGGTTCTTCCAAAGGATCGATTTTTCCAACTACGCCGAACCGCAGATTCACGATCCAGTGAACGTTCCGGGCTGGCTGATCGCCGTCGACGGTGACTTCGTCTACACCCGAGACTCTCTCTACAACGAGGACAATCGCATAGAGACCGCCGTGGCAAGGTGCGAGGTCATCGACGGAAGCGCTTACCTTCGCGGCGTCCGGGTTTTCGAGAACCGCTGGGTCAACGCCGTTCAGCTCGACGGCGCCGGCAACCTACTCGTGACCCACGGCACGGCCTGGTGGTGGGACGGCCCGGTGACGGGGGGTACCACGGACGGCACCCGTGACGATGATGACGGGGACGAGAACCTGCACACGCTCTCGGTCCTGGACGCGACCTCCTCCGAGTTTACGGTCTTGGCGGAGGCCGGCGTGGATACTTGGGCAAGTCTTCAAGATGCGCGGCCCGGAAGAGCACTGTTCCGCGTCCCGGGCGGCCTACTCGTGATGAACCTGGATGACTCGGCTCAGCCATACCCGCAGGCCTACTTCGCCACGAGCGGATGGCCGCGTTCGATTCGAGTGCTTGGCGGTGACATCGTGGTCGCGGCCGGACGTCACGGCATCTACAGGTTCCCACTAGACGAGTTCAATCTCCTGCCCGCGCTGTAATAACGACCGACCGCGGGCTCGGACTCCCACAGAAATACCACGAAGCGTTCGTGCACCTCCCTCGGGACGGCTCGCTCACACCGGAGCAGTCGACCCATCCGCTGCTATCGCTGCATGACCGGGTGTCCCGAAGATGTCTTCCGGGTGAAATGGGGGGTCCAATTTTATGGCCTGGACCTTGTATGACACAACATGTGAACGGTAGTTCGGCGATCTTCGACCAGGTGAAAGACTTTATTGATTTGAATCTGATATCAATCTTTTGATTCAAGGGTCAAATGTGCCGCGAGAAAACCATTACAAAAAGCTGTTTTTGATCGGCGCGTTGTGGAACTGGATAGAAGCAATTTTTCTTGCTTTTGGGTATGGGCTCATACTTTCTTTTTTCGGTATGCCGCTGCCACCTACCCGGTGTTTCCTCTGTTGTTTCTGGGACTGACCTTTATATTCGGCATCGGATCTCACTGGGTTTCAAAAAATATTTACAAGAATCATGACATCGTCCGATTAGGGATTATTGCCAAGGTTTTTGCCTTTGCCGCTTTTCTCTGGGCCTGGGTTGACGGGCAGATTCCTTTTATTTTGATCGGTGGGGGATTGATAGACCTTTTGTTTGCGGTCCTCTATGTCGAGTTTCTCCTCTATTTTCGGAAGTCAGAGCATACCTATGAATAGGAAGACGATCATGATCACCGGGGCAACCTCGGGCATTGGTCTCGAAAGTGCACTGTTCTAATAGAGGGCTAGTACCTAGGCCTGTTTGACATCGGACGGGCAAGGCCTGATGCACTTGTCCGAACGCATTGGTGAGCAAAGACTGCTTTCCCCGCCCATGAACGTGGCTGATTCTCAAAGCAGCCAGGATCCAGCCGGTTCTCTCGTTCGGATTGAGGTGCAGGAAGGACGTTTTGGCGAACTTCGTCTGCCATCGGGGACGCTTGGTCCGAAATCCGGACCCTGATCAGTCCAGACCCCGGACCATCGCCGATCCCGCATGACCTGATTTCAGGGACTTACGTGACAGCACGAGGCTCGCAGGGGAGCCCCCCCCCCCGCGGGGGCCGAGCAAGTCCCTGATTGTAGTAGGCACGTGATTGGAACGCCCCTAATCC
>SKWY01000195.1 GCA_007128675.1 Deltaproteobacteria bacterium
CACCTCGTATCACTCCTTGGTGTCGCCTCTAGCGAAAATGCTCGCCACGAAGTTGAGAACGTCGGTAGCGCAGATGTCGCAGTAGCCATAGGTCTCGATGAGCCGCTTCTTCACGACGTCGATCTTCTCCTGCGTATCCTTGTCCACCACGCTCGAGACCAGATGCTTGAGCTTGATCGAGTCCTTCTGGTCCTCGAACATCTTGAGCTCGAGGGCTTTGTGCAAACGTTCGTTGGTTCTAAAGTTGAAGGTGCGGCCGTCGACCGCCAAGGCGCCGATGTAGTTCATGATCTCGCGCCTGAAGTCGTCCTTGCGGCTGTCGCCGATCTCGATCTTCTCCTCGATTGAGCGCATCAGCCTCTCATCAGGCTCTTCGTACTCGCCGGTGTAGCGGTTCTTGACCTTCTCTTTCTGCGTGTACGCCTTTACGTTGTCGATGTAGTTGGCGCACAGCTTCTCGATAGCTTCCTCGTCGGCGCTGATTGCACGCTGAACCTGGTTCTTTACGACGTCCTCGTACTCCTGCTTCACGGCAGCGAGAAGCTCGCGGTACTCCTTGCGCTGCTCCTCGTTGGATATGAGTGAGTGCGTCTTCAGGCCGGCCTCCAGCTCGTTGAGGACGAGAAATGGGTTGATGCAACCCTCACCCTTCTCGCTGACGAGCGCGTTGGAGATCTTGTCCTGAACATATCTTGGCGAGATGCCCTCCATTCCCTCGCGCTCGGCGGTTTTTCGCAGCTCCTTGATGTTGTCCTCGGTGAAGCCCGGCAAGGTCTTGCCGTTGTACAGCTTGAGCTTCTGCATTCGAGTGAGGTTGGGTTTGGTCGGTTCCTCGAGGCGAGTCAGGACCGCCCACATTGCCGCCATCTCTACCGTGTGGGGAGCGATATGCTTCCCTCTTATCTTGTCGGAGTTGTAGTCCTTCTCGTAGATCCGGACCTCCTCGGAGAGCTTGGTGATGTAGGGGATGTCGATCTTCACGGTTCTGTCGCGAAGTGCCTCCATGAACTCGTTGTTCAATAGCTTCTTGTACTCGGCCTCGTTGGTATGGCCGATGATGACCTCGTCGATATCGGTCTGCGGGAACTTCTTCGGCTTGATCTTATGCTCCTGGGAAGCGCCGAGGAGGTCGTAGAGGAAAGCTACGTCGAGCTTCAAGACCTCTATGAACTCGACGATGCCCCGGTTGGCGATGTTGAACTCGCCATCGAAGTTGAACGCGCGGGGATCGGAGTCGGAGCCATACTCGGCGATCTTGCGGTAGTTGATGTCGCCTGTAAGCTCGGTGGAGTCCTGGTTCTTCTCGTCCTTCGGCTGGAAGGTGCCGATCCCGACTCGGTCTTTCTCCGAAAGGATGAGACGGCGCACGTTTACATGGTCCATGACCTTGGCCCAGTCGCCTCGATAGGTCTCCATCAAATCACGGTAGACGAAGCGGCAGGCTGGACAGAGGTCACCCTCCACCGGGATGTGGCTGTCCTTGGAGATCTCGGCGAACACGGAGGCGCGGAGCGACTCGGGAACCAGGCGCAGGGGCTCTTCGTGCATCGGGCAGGGCATGACCTCTTCGACGGTCGTGCCGTCCAGCCGCTTGCGGTCAAAGCGCCAGGTGAAGGTATAGAGCGCGCCTTCCGGCGTCTTGGAGTATCGCTCGAGGCCTTTCTTGAGGAGCCGTACTATCGTCGATTTGGACGAGCCCACCGGTCCGTGCAGAAGGATGACCCTCTTCTCGGTGCCGTACCCGTGTGCGGCGCTGCGCAGCACGTTCACGAGCTTCATCAAGGGGACATCCAGGCCATAGACGCCGTCCTTGCCACCGTCCAGCTCGTCCTGGAAGAAGTGGTAGCGAACCAGTTTCTTCTTGCTGTCGACGTACTCCGTCTTGCCATGGGAGAGGATCATGTCGTACAGCCGCTGGAAAGAGGTTCTGGTCACCTTGGGGTTCTTCGCGACCAGATCGAGGTAGTCCTCGAACGATCCCTCCCAGTGCTGCTCCTCGTACTTATCGCGGTCGTGCATTGAGGCGATCTTGGATACCAGGCGGGTAATCGACTGCGACGTCTCGGCCATTTCTTCTCCTATTTGCGGAATCAGGTTCGGCGAAGCTGGAAAGATACGTCTTCCCGCAGCCTAGAGAACAGTGGGGACTCCAGCCACAATTCCCAAGCCGCCAGGCGCATCCCTACCGTACCTCAGCGTGGCGAATCATAGGAGCCGAAAACTCCCTACGCAAGCCGGCGGGTGAAAGGCGTCTCGCGCGCGGTGGGGGGGAGCTCTCGACAAGCTCGACCATCGAGACTTGGCCGGGCGTCTCGCGCGCGGTGGGAGGGAGTCTTTGTCCGTGTGCGGCGAGTCCGCTAGTTAGAGGGACTTGGGCGTGTAAGCCCGGTGGATCCTCTGGCTGCCCCATGGGTGGCCTGCGACCTGCTGCGTTGCGAGTAGCGCGCGAGCTTCATTGCCCCACGATGATGACCTGCCCGACGCTGAGGCTATGCACGTCGTCTATTTCGTTTAGGGCGAGAAGCTCATCGACGCTCTGGCCGTAGCGTTGCGAGAGTTGCCAGAGAGTCTCGCCTGCTTGGAGGACGTGTACGGGCTTGTCACCAGAGACGACGGCGGGCTTGCCCTGGCCGTGCCCAACGATGAGGCGCTGACCCACGGAGAGATGGACGTGCTGTCCACTCGAGGCAAGGCGGTTCCAAGAAAGGAGCTGCTCCGTGGTCGCGCCGTGTCGCTGGGCGATGCTCCACAGGGTGTCTCCCGCCCGCACCGTATGATGAACCTCGACCTTCCCGCCCTGGCGAGCCACGACTTCGCCGCGGGGCTTCTCGGGGACCTCCCTTGTCGACGGTACCTTTGGCCGCGCGCCTTCCGGGAGCGGGACCAAGACCTCGACTCCAGGCATCAAGCGCTGCGGGTCGAGGCTTGGGTTCGCCGCGATGAGCTTCGGGACCGTGGTGCCATGGGCTCGCGCAATTCGCCACAAGGAATCCCCCGCGCGCACGGTGTGGCTCTCGTGCGCGACGAAGCTGCTGGGCTCGAGCTCGTCCTTTCTCGCAAGGAAGGTCTCCTTTGTGCCGGGCGGTAAACGGAGCCTGTAGCCGGCATTGCCTCGGGTAGGGGGAGGCACCATGGGCCTTCGCAGCTCCGGGTTGAGGCCCCGTAGCTCGTCGACCTCCACGTCCAAGAGGCCGGCGATGGCCGATAGGTCGATTGCGGCGTCAATGGTCGTCTCTTCGTGGCGGAACGGAGAGAGAGGGTCCATCTCGAAGCCGAAGCGCTCCGGGAGCTTCGAGATGATTGCCGCGGCGATTATCTTGGGCACGTAGCCGCAGGTCTCCCGGGGCAGCCGGCCCGCCTCGCAGAGGCCCCAGTAGTCCTCGATGCCCGTGCGGTCCATGTTTCGGCGCACCCGGGTTGGTCCCCCGTTGTAGCCCGCCCATGCGAGGTTCCAGTCCTCGAACTCCCGATAGAGCCAGGTCATGAAGCGCGCCGCGGCATGCGTCGCCTTGACAGGGTCGCGCCGCTCATCGACCCACGCGTCCATTCTAAGGTCGTATATCTTGGCGGTCGGAGCGATGAACTGCCAGGGTCCCACCGCGTGGGCGTGGGAGTAGGCGTGCATGGAAAAGCCGGACTCGATCATCGCGACGAAGACCAGATCTCGGGGCAGCCCGTACTCGTCCAGGATCTCGTGCATCAAGGGGATCCAGCGAAAGCTCCGGTTGAGGTAGCGCTGGAAGTGGGGCCGTCCGTTCCCTTCGCTGAAGAACCTGATGACGTCGTAAACTTGGTCGTTCAGGACAATCGGTATGTCGAAGAGGGGCTGAAGATCCGCTTCGGAAAGGCCCTCTATGCCCTTTGGCCGGGGCAGGGCCTGAAGCAGGGCCTCATCCATGGGGCATTTGAGGCAGAAAGCGCCTGGCCCCAGGTGATCTCCCGGGTTGTCCTTGAGGCGCCGATGAAGTAGCGAGGTCGATCCCATGCTTCTGGCACCGGCTCTCGCCGCCGCCGCTATGTCGGCGGGGGTGCTGAATCGCGGGGAGCCTTTGTCCGGCTCGTCGTCGCGGGTTTCGGCGGGTTGATCGGGCATTATGCCTACGCCGAAGGCTGCTGCTGGGAGGAGTAGAACGGCGATGGCAACCGAAACAGGACGCATCATGACGATACAGACCTATAGCATCGGTTTGCGGGGTGCGCCATTTTGTTGCCTTCGCTTTTGGGGGATTCTCTAGTCATGGTCTTGCAGGCACATTCCTTGGTGAGCACCTTCGTGGCCATAGACTTCGAGACGGCGGATCGATGGCCCGATAGCGCCTGCGCTCTGGCCGCGGTGCGCGTCTCCCTTGGCGAGATAACCGAGCGCAGGTTCTCCCTCATTCGGCCGCCGCGCCCCGATATCTTCTTCACGCATATCCACGGCATCACATGGGACGATGTGGCCAGTGCTGCCCCATTCGCCGAGGTCTGGCCGGACTTCGAGCAGATGCTGGCCGGCGCCGAGGCCATCGCCGCCCATAATGCTCCCTTCGACAGAGGCGTGCTGAATGCATGCTGCGCCGCTGCCGGGCTGGATGCTCCGAAGATTCCCTTCGTTTGTACGGTGCGCGTTGCCAGGCGGGCCTTTGGACTTCGAAGGGCGAACCTTCCGGCTGTATGCCGCCACCTGGGCTTTCCCCTGAAGCATCACGATGCCGCAAGCGACGCCGAAGCCTGCGCCAGGATTCTCATGGAGGCACAGAAGACTCTGGGTCCGTAAAGCGCGCTCCCGGTTGGGGGAAGTCGTCCCTATCAAACTTGCTCGATGCCCCTGTGCGGTTCCTGGGTTGGACTAGAGCAGCTACTCGGCATCTAGAGTGCGTGCAATTCCTACCCTGTCAATTCACGTTTCCAGCGCCTTGAATCCCGAGTATTCTCCGCCCTTGACGCCAGCAGAAGAACTGGGAGTGAAGCCATGCGCATCGGCATCGATTTTGGCACCACACGTACGGTTGTGGCGGGCATAGACGAGGGGAACTATCCGGTTTGCTCGCTGGAGGATGATGATCAGCTTCGAGATCATATTCCCACGTTGGTGGCTGTAAGACGAGGAGCTCTCCTCTATGGATGGGAGGCGGCTCGTGCCGGCCTCTCGGGCGAGGCCGCTCTCTTTCGGGGTCTAAAGCGCCTTACGGCCACCAGGCCTCCCGATAGCCTCGTCTCTCTGGGAGACGGGGTCGAGCTTCCCTTGATCGAGGTGCTGACGGGCTTTCTTTCCCACGTGCGAAAGATGCTCGTATTCAAGGGCAACCTGCCGGTGTCCTCGAATATAGAGGCGATGATCGCGACGCCGGCCAACGCGAACAGCAACCAGCGTTTCGTTACGCTCGATGCGTTTCGGCGAGCGGGCTTCGAGGTGCTGGAGGTCTTGAACGAGCCCTCGGTGGCTGCTCTGGAGCATGTAGGGCGATTCATTCGAACCGTGAGCCAACGCAGCAAGAAGGAGTATGTCGTCATCTACGATCTTGGGGGGGGCACCTTCGATACGGCGGTCGTGCGTTTTGCCGATCGCTCCTTCGAGGTACTAAGCCACGAGGGCATCAGCCGGCTTGGAGGCGAGGACTTCGATGCGATTCTTCTCGATCAGGCCCTAGCCGCGGCTGGAGTTGATGAGGCGAGCCTTCCCGCCAACGTGAAGGCCCGGCTGCTCGAGGAGTGCCGCGAGCGCAAGGAAGGGCTGACGCCCAATACGCGCAGGGTCGCTGTCGATCTGGCCCTGCCATCGGGCGAGAAGACGGTGATCTTGGATGTGCGCGCCTTCTACGAGGCCTGCGAGCCCTTGCTCGAGCCAAGCGTCGCGGCGGTGAGTCGAATCCTCGATGAGTTAGTGAGACCCGAGGATCCGGCGGAGGATACGCGGCGTTTGGCCTCGGTCTACCTCGTTGGAGGCTCGGCGATGTTTCCTCCGGTCGCAAGGAGACTTCGGGAGGCATTCGGCCGAAAAGTCAGGCATGCCCCCAATGCTTTCGCCGCTACCGCCATTGGGCTCGCCATCGCGGCGGATCCCAACGCGGACGTCCGTATTCGAGAGTCCGTCTCGAGATACTTTGGTGTGTGGCGCGAGGCGGCCAAGGGTCGGGACAAGCGCTTTGACGTGCTGCTTCCCAAGGACACCATTCTTCGTGCCGGCAAGAGTAGCTCGGTGGTGAGGTGCTATCGATCGGTGCACAATATAGGTCATTTTCGTTTCATGGAGTGTGGTAGCCTCGACGGCGCGGGACACCCATCCGGCGACATGCATCCCTGGCCTGAGATCCTCTTTCCATATGATCCCGAGTTGCTGGGATCGGAAGACCTTTCAGAGATCGGTGTGGAGCGCCGGCCGGATCTGGAGCACCAAGAGATCCTGGAGAGCTATCGATACGACAGTAACGGTTTTCTCACGGTCACCATCGAGAACCTCACCGCGGGATATAGCCGGACGTATTCATTGGGGCAGCAAGATGGGGCCATCGAGCGTGTGGCCTCGTCTTCTCTGATCGCCGCGACGTAGAAGGGAGCCTATGATTCAGTCCGTGAGCCTGAAGTCCGCCGACCAAGCTACTCTCTCCCTGTTCTCCGAGCATAAACCGGCATCGAGTATCACATAGACGGTTTGCTCCGATCCGGTCGAGTTTGTGTAGGCGATCTCCTCGGGCTCGTTTCTGGAATTGCTGTCGGCTCCGACGAGGCATATTTCATAGTGATTGGTTGGAGTGCCCCGATCCAGGCAGTCGCTTGTTATGTAAATCGATGCGTCTCCATACAGGAGGGTGTAGACGACCTCAAGCCGCTGGCCCGGAGCCAGAGCTACCTCGTAGACGATGTCTGGCCCTTCCGCCGACCTGCCGGTGCAGGTCTGGACGCCCGCCAACGTGACGTAGCCGGGGACGAAGCTGTTGGTATAGCCGTCCATCGTGCCTGCGTGAATGCCGCTCTCCAAAAGTTCGATTGCTTCGGAGCACGTATTTCCTTCGGGAAAGACGGTTGGAATCATGCACATGCCGAATAAACAATTCTCGCCGTTGGCGCAGTGCTCGTCCTCGGTGCATTCGACGCAAGCGTTCCCATATTGCTGCTCCCGGCAGAAGGGCAGGATCTCATCCTCACAGTGCTCATCGGTGAGACACGCAACGCAGGCGCCGTCGTCCGAGCAGAAGCCAACCTCCTCAACGGGACAGTCGTCCTCCTCCACGCACTCCACACAAAGCCCATGAACGCTGCAGTGAGGAAACTCATCCTCCTCGCAGTCATTCGAGGTCAAGCACTCAATGCAGATCTTTCTGCAAAACGGACGATCTCCCGGGCACCAGTAGTCATCGTCGCACAAGTTGACTCGAACCGAAAACTCGAGTTCGGAAATACACCATATCCTGCCATGCGGCATCGGCCTGAGCATTCCGCTCGAGTCGCTATACATCTCCTGGAAATAAACGTTCTCTAGCGTGCCTGAAAAGAACTCTCCATCTTCCATGCTGACCTCCTCGACGACCAGATCCCCACCTATCGAGGAAAAGTTCTCACATTCTCTCCCATTGCAGTTTCGAATGCTCACATAGGTGTCGTAGTTCTCCAGCGGATGTCTTCCGGGCTCGAGGTCCGAGGGATCGTGTCGTGACATGGTCAACCAAAGAATGTTCCCGTCGGCATCTGTACCTCGATAGTAGGTTTGATAGTAGAAGAATCTACCTGCCTGGCCGTCTTCATCGACCGGCGAGAACTCATCGATGTGGCAGGTCGAAATATCGATACAGATGTCCCTGTGACACAGGTGTTCATCTGGGCAATGTGCATCTTCCACGCACTCGACGCAGTGCCCATGATCGCAAATGGGAGTATCGCTGTGACACTCGGAATCATCGATGCACTCTATGTTCAGATATGAAGAGAACGCCATCTCGTCGATGCACCACGTACCGCCGTCGGCAACCGGTATCGACTCGAAAGAGCCTGGAAGAATGATGACCTCCTCCAGCACTAGATTTCTTAGGCTGCCCTCGAAGCGCTCACCCGTCGAGTTGCCGAGCTCATCTATTACGAGCTGCCCTTCCA
>SKWY01000111.1 GCA_007128675.1 Deltaproteobacteria bacterium
ACCCTATGACCAGCCTCTACGAGGCGTCCGATGTACGAACGGCCAGCGTGTGCGGGAATGCCGGCCATCGGAAAACGATCCTCGCCCTTTCCTCGGCCAGTGAGGGTGATCTCGAGGACTTCGGCCGCAACGAGGGCGTCCTCGAAGAAGCACTCGTAGAAGTCTCCCAATCTGTACAGAAGCAAACAATCGGGGTTGGCTCGCTTCAAGCCGAGGTACTGACGCACCATCGGTGTGACCCGACCGGCACGGGCGAAATCCTCCGCCGACGGCGGCCTCTTGGTTTCGCCCTCCTCGCTGCCACAACTAAGCGGTTCAGAGGTGTCCGGGAGAGTCATGATGCTCTTTTCTAACCGCCAGCCCCACCCTTCTGGCAAGGCCGAAGGGGAAGCGGGTCTCACTAAAGCTCGGGGAAGGTCTGGCTCTGCACCTCGCCGGTCGCCGCATCGTAGGTGTACTCGTTGGGGTAGGTAAGGGGAACCGAGGGTTCCAGCTTATCCAGGCTGGTCGGGAAAGAGCCCGTCGTATGCCGATGGGTCCTGACGGCCCGGCGAAGGACGGCGATCTCGGTCTTGATCGCAGCTCGAGGCACGGCGCTAGTCACTTGCTCTGCTACTCGATCCCCAACAGGGTTCTCCACCCCCAGCCGATCGGCCAGATCGCCGGCTCTCGCAGGCTGCTCGTCTGAGCCCTGGCAAGCACCTAGAACGCCGAGAATCGCGAGCGCCGCGCCAACCATTACGAAAAGGTGGCGTGCAGTGAGCCACGAGCCATCCTGGTGGTAATTCTGTTCCATTCGGTAATCCTTGGCTTGGGGTCACCAAGAGGTCGATGCTTGAATCCACATGAAGGTGTTTCGATGCCCTTCGCAACAGCCACTGATTGTCGCATAACCTACGAAGCCGCGCATCGTCTCAAATCCAAGAACCTCCAAGTCGCATGGGAAGCACAAGAGGAATGTCAGCGCTGATTCGTTTCGAGAAGGTTGCCGTGACACCGCCTGGCTGGGAGGCGCCTCTATTCCATGAGGTCAGCTTTTCCGTTGCCGGTGGCGAGCTGCTAGCCCTAACGGGGCCATCTGGAACCGGCAAGACCTTGCTGCTCAAGGCGGCCTGTGGGCTGGTTCCCATTAGCGCCGGGAGCATCTTCGTCGGTGAGGAGAGTATCGATCAGGCCGGCGATATCGAGCTCTTTGCCATCCGGAGGCGAATCGGCATGCTTTTTCAGCAAGGAGCACTGTTCGACACGCTGTCGGTCCTGCAGAACGTGGCGTTCCCCTTGCTGCGGCGCGGCATATCCCAGGATCTTGCAAGAGAGCGGGCCTTGATCGAGCTGGAACGAGTCAGTCTTTCGAGGGCGAAGGATCTCTTGCCGGCCGAGCTCTCCGGCGGAATGCGTAAGCGAGTAGGGATCGCGCGCGCACTAGTTGCCGATCCGCCGGTCGCCCTTTTCGATGAGCCCATCGCCGGACTCGATCCCGTAACAGGCGCCAGGATCCTCGATCTCGTTCGGACAGCCTGTGACAATCGCGGCGTTGCAGCGATTGTCGTGGGGCATGAGACCGACACTCTTCTTCCCGCCTGCGACTCTGCCGGCATTCTGCTTGGCGGCAATCTGGCCCACTTCGAGACTGCTCTTGCAGCTCGCCAGGCCAAGGATCCCGCGGTTAGGCAGCTTATGACCGGCTCGCTCGAGGGACCCTTATGACTTGTCCACCGGATGACGCAGGGACGAAGGGAGGTCTTGGTGACGCTCTGGGGCAAGACCTAGACGCCTCGAGAAGAGGTGCCGCAAGCTATCAAGGGAGCAGTTCTTACGAGGACGGCGTAGGCGCAAGCGACAATCTCTTTAGGCGCACTGGCCGAGTCTGCATCGAGGTATTGTCCGAGTTGGGCGCCATGGCCTATTTGGCGGGCCGCAGCATTGCCGCTCTCTTTCCCCCAAGGGTCGAGTGGCAGGGGCTGATCATCAGCATGCACCGATTCGGCGTCCAGAGCATGCCACTGGTGATCGCAACGGCGTTTCTGACGGGAGTAGTCGTTCTCCTTTTGGCGGCGGTCTACGTGCGTGCCTACGGAGCCACACAGCTCGTTGGCTGGGCCGCCGGCTACGCCACATTCAGGGAGCTTGGCCCCGTCCTGATCGCCTTGATGTTCAGCGGGCGGGTCGGAAGCAAGAACACCGCCGAGCTTGCAGCGATGAAGCTCACCGAGCAAATCGATGCGTTGAGAGCCCTCGCCATCGACCCCTACGCCTACCTCGTCATTCCAAGGCTCGTGGCCATGGCCCTGGTGCTCTTCGCCCTAACGTTGATGGGCAACCTATTTGCGATAGTGGGCGCAGCCACGACCGGAGAACTCTTGCTCGATGTGTCCTACCACACTTTTTGGAACTCCTTTGCCGAGAACGTTCGACTAGCCGACCTCCTTCACGGGCTCTTCAAGGCCGTCGTCTTCGGGATCGCAATAGGGATCGTCTCATGTAGATGCGGACTGTCGGCAAGGGGCGGTGCCACGGGCGTCGGGCGCGCCGTGAATCGCTCGGTAGTCTCGAGCGCGCTGGCAATCTTCGTTCTCGATTACCTCATTACCTATCTTCTTCCATGAATCCGAAGCAAGAACAGCTGGGGCCCAATCATCGTTTCCTGGCGGCTGTCGGAGCCTCCACGATGGCTCCCTTTTGGGTTGCCGGAGCGATAGTGCTCCTTCTCCCAAGAGCGCTGGTAGGCTTGAAGGAGAGAGGCTGGCCAGCAAGAGAGGTTTTGCGTCAAGCCTACTCCGCCGGAAATCGTTCGGTCTTGCTCGTAGCCGTTACCCTCGCATCGGTCGGTATGATCTTGGTCTACCATGGAGGCCTGCAAGCCCAACGGGTGCTCGGTGACATGTCGCCCGTTGGTCCCGCCTTCATACAGATACTCCTTCGGGAGTTCGGACCGACGATCGTGGGTCTGATGGTCGCCGCCAGAGTCGGCGGAGGAATCGCCGCCGAGATTGGCTCCATGGTGGTGACCGAGCAGATCGACGCTCTTCGCATGAATGCCGCCGACCCGATTCGTTTTCTAGTCACTCCGAGGCTCATAGCGGTCTTCTTGACCACAATGGCCCTGACGGTATTCGGGTGCGCGGTTGCCGTGGCTAGTGGCGCCGTAACGGCGAATGTCTTGTTCGGGGTTCCCCACCAGTCCTTCTTGAACCTTTCCATGACAGAGCCGGGAGATCTGATTACCGGCCTCATCAAGGCAGCAGCCTATGGGGTGTACGTCCCGCTGGCGGCATCCTGGGCCGGACTCTCGGCGGGTATCGGCTCGGAAGGTGTCGGTCGTGCCACCACCTCTGGCGTAGTGGTGGGCTCCCTGGGCATCATAGTCCTCTCGTCGGTGATAGGCGCCGTGACCTTCGCCTTTGGCCTCTAGATTGCTTCTCCCCATGAGCATCGAGTTCAAATCCCTATGTAAGAGCTTCGACGGAAGTAGGGTGCTCGAAGACGTCAGTCTGGCTGTCGAGCCCGGTGAGGTTCTCTTCGTAATCGGCACGTCGGGCACAGGCAAGAGCGTGTTGATGCGCCACGTCATCGGCCTACATAGGCCCGACTCTGGCGAGGTCTGGGTACACGGACAGAGGGTGGACCTTTTATCTGAACGGGAACTGTTCGAGATCCGAAAGCGCTGCGGCTTCGTATTCCAGCACCCCGCGCTTCTGGATTTTCTGTCGCTGGAAGAAAACGTGGCCATGCCTCTTCGGAGACGATTCGGTCTGGGGCGCAAGGACGCGACCGAACGAGCCGTTTCCTGGCTGAGCCAAGTAGGCATCACCAAGGATGCGAGGAGCCTACCATCCGAGGTGGGGCCAGGCATTAGAAAGCGAGCCTCCATAGCCCGCGTCGTGGCTTTAGGGCCCGAGTATATCGTCTACGACGAGCCCACCACCGGTCTGGATCTGGTCAACGCGCGCAGGATCGACAATCTGATAAGGCGTTTGGCCACCGAGACGAAGGTAACCACGGTTGTAGTCTCCCACGATCTTCGAAGCATTTTCGGCATCGCCGACAGAGTTGCATTCTTGTACCTTGGTCGGCTCCACGCGCTAGGCTCGCCAGAGGAGCTTCGAGAAAGCAATGATCCAATCCTTTCTCAGTTTCTTCGCGGAAGAGCAGAGGGCCCAATGGTTCTTTGAATCATCGACCCCTATCATGACGAAGAAAGTGAGGCTCGAGTCTTCCACCTCGGCACCCGGTCGATGCTATAGCTGTGTCTGTGAGTGAGCGAGCCCTCGAAATCAAGGTTGGGTTGTTCATCCTGCTGGCCGCGGCAATCCTCGTCGGCTTCGCGGTGGTGATAGGCAACCTCTCCTTTGGTCGCACATGGCAGATTCACGTCGAGTACGGCTTCGCAGGCTCGTTGCATTCCGGCGCTCCAGTGCGAGTCTCTGGTGTTCGGATTGGCCGGGTCTCGAGAGTCGACCTCATAGAGGAGCAACGCCGTGATTCGAAGGGCCTGCCACTTCTCGTCAGAGTGACTCTGGAGCTGGACGAGAAGGCCCGCGGTCTCCTTCGAGAAGACACTAGCTTTCACGTGGGTACCGCCGGCGTATTGGGCGAATCCTACATAGATGCGGTAACCGGTCTGATGCATGATCCCCCCTTGGAGCCGGGAGCGATTGTGCGCGGCGTCGATCCTCCCAGAACCGATCTCTTGATGGCTCGCGCTTATGTCGTCCTGGAGAGCATCTCAGAGATAATCGACGACGGGAAGAGCACAAGAGATTTTCTTCTGACCTTGATGCGACTCGCAACGGCGGCCGACGAGCTGATTCAAGAGAGCCCTGAAAGGCTTCCTGTCTTGCTCGAGCGCATGGCCTCGGCCATTGACGACCTGGCCGCTCTTTCGGCGGCGGCGCGAGGTCAGCTCGAGGGTGGTGACCTCGCAGTGGCGATCTCCCATGGAAGAGCCTCGGCGGCGGAGCTTCGGCGTGAGCTACCGGAGATTCTCGCTGCCCTTCGGCGTGCCAGCGATAACCTGGACTCAGCCGGGAGCGTATTGGCGGGGATCGACGAGAAGGATTTGGAGAAGGTTCGGGAGACTCTGGCGCGATACGAGGCGGCGGCCATGAGTCTCGAGGGTCTGGCGAGGGATGCACAGGGTCTCTTGGAACGCCTCGAGCGCGGCGAAGGCACTCTTGGCGCCTTGATTCAAGATGACCAGGTCTACGAGGATCTGACCGAGCTCCTGCGCGATCTCAAAGCCAATCCTTGGAAGCTTCTGCGCCGCAGATGACTGGCAGCTTTCATACCGGGGCCTGTCCCGCGCGAGTAGTTTCGCTCGCTCCCGTGGCTAGAGGCGGGCAAGGCTTTTCATGGTTGATTGCACTCGTTCTGTTTGCTTGGCCCCTCGAATTGTCCGCTCATCCTCGAGAGTCCTGGCGCACTCTGGAGACGCCAAACTTCGATGTTCACTTCCCCGACGGTGGATACGAACTCGCCCTTCGCGCGGCGGGCTACCTCGAAGAGGCGCACGATAAGCTCGTCCCCCTTCTCGGACATAGTCCGAGGCTGCGCACGCAAGTGGTCCTGACCGATAACGTCGATTTCGCCAACGGCTCGGCGAGAGTGTCACCTTATCCATTGGTCAGGGGGTTCATGGCTCCCCCCACCTCTGGCGGACAGCTTTCGCATTACGATGACTTCCTGTGGCTTCTGCTCGTTCACGAGTATGCTCATGTTCTCCATCTGGACAACGCGGGAGGCCTCCCAGAGCTGGGCAACCGGATCTTCGGAAGACAGTTCACCCCCAATCATTTGGCGCCCAAATGGGTGATCGAAGGTATTGCGGTCTGGTATGAGTCCTTGCTCTCTGTCGGGGGAAGAAACGACTCGCCGCTTGCTGACATGGTCGTGCGCGCCCAGGTTCTCGATGATGGGAGCCCATGGCCGATAGATAGAGTCAGTGGATCGCCGTTTTCTTGGCCTGGTGGGAATTCTTGGTACCTCTTTGGTGGTCGAGTCCTGGAGCATCTCGCGTCGAAGCAGGGAGAAGTGGTGGGCACGGCTTTTCCCGAGGACTACGGCGCTCGCGTAGTTCCCTATGCACTGAACCGATCCTCCCGCCGCTCGGTTGGAGTGACCCTAAGGGAAGCGTTCGAGGACTGGTCCAACGCCGAGACCATGCGCCAGCAACGGACCATCGATGCCATCAGGAAGGAGGGGGTGGTCGAGGGACGACGGATTACGAAGATTGGCAGGCAGGTCAGCTCGCCACGCTACACTCCGGACGGCTCCTCCATCTTGGCTCTGGTGGCTCCTGGCGACGAACACCCAGCCATTCGCAGCTTCGATGCGGAACCTGGGGACCCTAATAACGTGGATGAAGGTGTGGATGTGCTACGCATTCTCGGCGCGCAAGGGTTCGATGTTTCGGCCGACGGCAGCTACATCGTGCTCTCGATCCAAGAGCCCTATCGAATCGACCAGAGGTACGACGATCTCTGGGCCGCGGGGCTGAACGGATGCAGGCCAGCTCGCCTATCACGTGGCCTACGAGCTAGGGATCCGGCTCTTTCCACGGACACGAACCTTCTAGCTTTCGTCTCGAGACGCCGGGGAGAGACGGCTCTTTATGTGGCACACCTCCATGTAGGTGATGAGGAGCCCTGCCCTCTTTTCAGGATGGGATCTCCCGTGCGGGTCTTTCAAGAGCCTGGAGTCCACGTCGATAGCCCGGCCTTCTCGCCAGACGGCGAGAAGCTGGTGTTTTCGGCAAGCAGACAGGATGCGGGAAGGGACCTGGTAATGGTCGATGTCTCCGGCCTGGATCTTCCATCCGCCGATGTGGTCTGCGAACGAAGAGGGGCAAAACGAAGGACCATCGAGACGCCTAGGCGTCCCGATCAGGTGGATTACGGTTCGGAGGACTTGCCTCCAACGACTCGACTTACCGACGATGGCGCACAGGATATACAGCCCGCCTTCCACCCTTCCGGAGAGAGCATCATCTTCTCCTCAGATCGAAGCGGGATATACGACCTCTACGCTCTACCGCTCCATGGCGTGGGTCCGGAGGGGAGCATTCATCGGTTGACGCGAACGTTGACCGGAGCATTCCAACCTCGCCCCAGCCCCGACGGCTCAGGGCTAGCGTATGTTACGTACTCTTCGGCGGGGTATGACGTCGCGCGAATGGACTGCGATGATGAGACTTGGATGGCGCCTCCCGCCGCTCCGGAGCCCCAGACATCGAAGGCACCCGACCCGGGGCGCCTCTACCCTGTTCGCCCGTACCGACCCTGGGCGAGCCTCCGTCCCTACTCATGGGCTCCTCGAGTTGACGTGCAGCCAAACGGAGGGACATTTGGTTTCTTGACCAGCGGCTCCGACGCGGTTGGCCGGCATGCCTGGGCAACCTCCATGTGGCTTGGTTACGGCCGGGGTCGACCTGGCTACTCTGCCCAGTACGCTTGGCGGCGACCTCACCCTACTCTCCAGATCTCCTCCTCACGGACGGAGTACCGAACTACGGCCTTTCACGTGCGAGATGGATCTTTAGCCCCATACGACGAAAGATCTTGGAGCCTGAGGGGTACAGCTTCCCTGAACCTCCCCTCCAATCGTCGAAGCCACTCATTCTCGTTATCGCTCACCGCCGACCACAGAAAGGTGCTCACCGGCATCCCTCCCATCGATCCCGCTGAACCGGTGCCCCTGATTCCGGAAGATGGCCTCTCGACCAGAGCACGCCTTTCCTGGAGCTCGAGCGCGGTGCGCCGATACCCGGCCGCTCATGTGCCATTCGAGGGAGTCCGCACCCGCGCATCCATCGAGCTGGCTAGTAGAGAACTCGGCGGAGACTTCAACTACGGCATTCTTCAGTCGGGGCTGACAAGCCACCACCGCCTTCCGGTGGGTCACCATCAGGTCCTCGCTTTCAACGTCGATATCGGCGCCGGCCTTGGAAACTTTGGTGGCCGCCGCTTCTTCTCTCTTGGCGGCCTTCC
>SKWY01000028.1 GCA_007128675.1 Deltaproteobacteria bacterium
AAATCATCCGCTCCAAAGAGAAGCCGTCTCGCTGATGAGTGCCGCAAGAGACAATGATAGCGGTGAACCGGGAGGAGACAGGATCCCTCCAAAGGATCACCATGCCGGCTTCGTCGTCCTTGCCGGACGGCCCAATGTGGGCAAGTCGACGCTCCTGAATCGGCTGCTTGGCGAAAAGGTGGCGATAGTCAGCCGCCGTCCACAGACGACTCGCACGAGGATACTCGGGGTCTACCACGATGAGGGCGCGCAAATTGCTTTCCTCGACACTCCAGGCATCCACGTCCCGCGCAGCCCCTTGAACAAGCACATGGTGAGCGTGGCTCTTGGTGCCATCGAGGAGGTGGACGTCTGTCTTCTAGTGACGGATGTGGGTTTCACATCGAGAAAGACCAAGAAGGACAGACCCTCCATACATTCGGGTGACGTGGAGATAATCCGCAGGATCGCCCGCACTCGCCGGCCCGCCGCCTTGCTCTTGAACAAGATTGACGCCATCCCGCGGGAAAAGCTGCTCCCAATCATCGATGCCTACCGCGAGCTCCATGACTGGGCGTTCATCTATCCCCTCTCGGCTCTGACGGGGGAGGGAGTGGAGGGGCTTGGACGCTCGATCGCGCCACTGCTCCCAGCCTCGCCACCCCTTTTCCCATACGATGTGTTGACCGATCAGGCCGAACGCATTCTTGCGGCCGAGTATGTAAGGGAGCAGGTCTTCAACTTCACACATGCCGAGGTTCCATATGGAGTCGCCATCGAGGTGCGCCAGTTCGACGAGACCGAACGAGAGTCCGGCGGCGAGGGTCTCATTCGAATCAACGCCGACATCATAGTGGACCAGGACAGCCACAAGGGCATCATCATCGGTAATCGCGGCTCCATGCTTCGGCGAATCGGCCGCGCCGCCCGCAAGGACCTGGAGCGACTGCTTGGAGCCAAGGTGTGGCTGGGACTCCATGTCCGGGTCGAAAAGGGCTGGACCAAGAGGCCCAGAGCCATATCCAGCTTCGAGTAATTGATTCAGCCGTTCCCATAAACCCCCAAAACAGAACGTGAAACCATTAATCGCAATTATCGGGCGTCCCAATGTGGGCAAGTCGACCCTCTTCAATCGAGTCGTGGGCCGACGGGCGGCTATCGTGGAAGACGTCGCGGGCGTCACCAGAGATAGGCACTATGCCGATGCGGAGTGGACGGGCAGATCCTTCGCCCTCGTCGATACCGGCGGCTTCGAGCCGGAGGCCGAGGACGAGGTTCGTGCAGGAATCACTCGCCAAGCTCGGCTTGCGGTCGAAGCAGCGGATGCAATCCTCCTCGTCGTCGATGCTATGGATGGAATCACCCCTGGCGACACGGAGGTCGTCCGTCTGCTTCGCCGGTCTGGTGCAAGAGTGCTGGTGGTGGCGAATAAGGTCGACTCGCTCTCGAGAGAGCATGAGACCTCCTTGCTTGCCGACATCCATGGGCTGGGCCTTCCAACCTTTCCCGTCTCCGCCGAGCACGGAAGAGGGGTAGGGGATCTTCTCGACGCCGCTCTAGAGAATCTCGATGCGCCTTCATTCGCGGACCTCCCCGAGGAAGAAGAGGCCTGTCGCGTCGCGATAGTCGGAAGGCCGAATGTGGGAAAATCGACCCTGGTCAACTGCCTTTTGGGAGAAGAGCGGATGCTCGCCACCGAGCTTCCCGGAACAACCCGGGATAGCGTCGACGCGCATCTGCGGTATCAAGGGGACACCTTCATCTTGACCGACACCGCCGGCATCCGCCGGAAGAAGAGCGTCGCCAGGAGCGTCGAGCGTTACTCCGTGCTGCGGGCAATCCGCACAATCGACTCCGCGGACATCGTCGTCTTGATGCTGGACGCCGAGGAACCGGGCGTCAGTCAGGATGAGCGGCTTGCCCACCTAGTGCTCGACCGGGGCCGGGCCCTTATCTTGGCCGTGAACAAATGGGATAAGATAGCCAAGGAAGGTGATGCCGGGGAAAAGCTTCGGCAAACCGTCCGGGAGCGGCTTCCCGAGGCGGCTCACGCCCCCGTCCTCCTCGTCAGCGCGCTGGAGGGCAGGCGCGTCTTCTCGATTCTCGAGAAGGCCTCGAAACTCAAGGAGGTCTGGAGCCGACGGCTGCCCACACCCGAAGTCAACGATTGGCTCGCCGAGACCGTCTCACGCACTCCCCCTCCAATCCATAAAGGTCGGCCCGTGCGTCTTCTCTATGCGGCGCAGATTGGCTCATGTCCTCCCCACCTCTCGGTCACGACAAGCAATCCCTCTGGAATCACGCACACTTACAGGCGATACCTCGAGAAACGCATGAGGGAGGATTTCGGTTTGGCGGGGGTCCCGATACGCTTCACCTTCAAGGCTCGGCGCCGTTCTCGATGATTAGGGACTCGAGGAAGGCCGTCGCCAAATCAGAGAAGATCTCCTCGGTGTCGGCTGCTACCAACACCTGGTACATGCCTTCATTGGCGATCACTATCCTGGCGCGGTAGAACCCGCCACTGACACGCACGGCCATCTCTAGACCAGGATGGCCGGAGACGGTCAGCATGAATTCCTCGAGCAGCTCACCTCCGGTGCTGGCAAGGCTCCCATCGCGTGCTCCAAGAAGCTGCCTTCGCTTATTGGCAACCGCCAAGGCATCCGATGGGAGTTCATTGAAGGTCGCCACGAAGACGGCGTTCTCTTTCTTGCTCATGTAGGACAGTGTCCGAAAAGAGCCATGCTCGGTCTCGAATGTGTCTTTCTCCAACCTTGCGGGAGTCGGCATACGCACCTCGAAACGAGAGCTTTCGTCTCGAACGGCATGTGGCAGGACCGGTGGTGGCTCAGCCGGGGGCTCCAGCTGTTTCGGGTCCTCCTCGCGATCGACGGTCACCGCTTCGTCGGAGGGGGGCTGTATGCCTTCACTCGGATCCCCCGTCGTCCGGCAGCTCGCAAGCAACAAAGTAGCGACGAGTAAGGGGAAAGAACCGATCCGTTTACGAGTCATGCCAAGATCTCCAGGTTGACCTCACCAAAAACCGATTTCCAAGCAAAGATCAAGCGTGTCGGCACTCACCAATCGAGTAAGCACGGGTAATACGGTCTAGATACACGGGCCACAAAAAGGTGGGATTAGCTGGCGGGGAACAGAGGATGAGCCAAAGTGATTACCTACCACGTTGACACACTCCGCCTGCGGTCTTTATAAGCGGTGCGGTAGAGTCCAATCATTCACAAAGGGAGAGCGAGCGTGGCAAAGACGCGCAAGCCTAGTCGCAAGGACCTGAAAAAGGATGACGAGTTCGTATCCCGTGGCCAAGAGGTAGTGGCCTGGGCGAGCCAGTATGCTCGGCAGCTGGTAGCGGCGGCTGTCGTATTGGTCCTAGTCGTTTCTATTTCGATCGGCGTCACGATCTCTTCTCGCAGCAAGGAGGCTGCCGGCGCGACCGCCTTGGGGACCGCCCTGGAGATTGCCGAGCGCCCTGTCGTCGAGGATGAGGACGGCGCGGCGCGCGAGCGCGATGCCTTTTCCAGCGAGCAGGCCCGGCGAGATGCCTTGGGGGAAGCCCTCCAGGAAGTCCGCCGCGAGCACTCGGGAACCATCGCTGCCGCGGTGTCATCACTGTACCTGGGTAGGATTGCCTTCGCGGAAGACAGGCACGATGATGCCATCGAAGGTTTCGAGCAGTATCTCAAAGAGGCGCCTAGAGACCACAAGCTTCGGTTCTCCGCCCTTGAAGGCATCGGGACGGTGCACGAGGCGAGGGAGGATCCGGATGCGGCGCTCCAATCCTATAGACGTTTGGTCACCGAGGCCCCTACATTCTACGTTCCCTTCGGGCTCCTGCACGAGGCGCGTTTGCTGCACGGCCTTGGAAGAGAAGATGAGGCTAGAGCCACAGCTCAGCGAATCATCGATGAGTATGGCGAGACACCGGTGGTTCGGCCTGCGAGAAACCTTCTAGGGCGGCTTCCTCCCGGGGACGATCCCGATCCCGCCGTCGCGGCGAGCGACGAAAAAGGCTGAGTGGTCCACCCATGAGAAGACGTGAGCTTTTAGTTCGCGGCGCCATGGCAGCACTCATGGCCGCGCTGCTCGCCTCGACGACGGCGCTAGCGTCCCCAATCACTCCTGGACGTCTTTCGGTGGATTGGCACGCCTCTATCTCCCCCTCCAGATTTCTCGAGTACGCACCCCTAGAAAAGAGCCTGCCCGCCGTGGATCCGGCCAGGGGCTGGCTCTTCGTCGCCGACAGGTTCGGGACGGTTCGCTCCTTCGATATCAGTTCTAGATTGCGCTGGGAGGTGGAAGTTGGAGGGGCCATCGAGGCCGGCCTCGTCTTTGACGAAGGCCGCCTCTACGTCGCCACTGTACGCGGGCGAGTCATTTGTCTCGATGCCGTAACCGGCGAGGAGCTTTGGACCTATTCCAGCAGGAGTGAGCTGGCGACCACGCCAACGGTTGCCGGGGGAAGACTCTTTGTCTCCAGCATGACCGATACCCTTCTAGTGCTGGATGCCGAAACCGGTGAGTTTCTCTGGTTCCATCGGCGCCCCAGGCCGGATGGTCTTACGATCCGCGGCGCAGCACCCGCGGTAGTCGGGAATGGTCGGGTCGTCACGGGTTTTAGCGATGGCGGCGTGGTGGCTCTGGATGTGGAGGATGGGAGGCTTCTATGGCGCACGGAGGTCGGCGCGGGGGAGCATCGTGACGTCAATGCCGCGCCCGTGGTCCATGATGGCCGCGTGTATGTCGTAAGCCACGCGGGGAGCCTCCATGCCTTGGACCTTGCGACCGGCCTGGAGAGATGGAACGAACGGGCGCCGCGGGGGGCCACACGAATGGTGCGGGCACATGACCGCCTCGTGATCGGGGCTCCCGGCGTTATGAGCGCTCATCGGCTGGTGGACGGAGCTCTGCTTTGGGAGACCAAGCTGAACGAGACTGGCCTTCCATCCGAGATCACCGTTTCGAGAGGTAGAGTTTGCGTTGGCACCGAGGAAGGGCCGCTTCTCGTTCTTTCCGCGAAGACAGGCAGACCAGAGCTGGCATTCGATCCTGGTACCGGCGTGGGTGCCGGCGCTTTGCCGGATGCTCGAGGTCTTTGGCTCTTGAGCAACGGTGGGCGCCTCTACAGACTTTCCTGGCCAAACTGAACTGCGTTTCCAGATGCCCCTTGCCGAAGAGAAGAGGGGGTGGGCCGTGTGTGGACTCGATAATGACAAACCCCTTCGGGTGGTAGCTGCCATAGTGGAGGAGGGTGGACGAGTTCTTCTCACCAAACGTCCCGACGGCGCTCCTCGAGGCGGCCTGTGGGAGCTTCCGGGGGGCAAGGTGGAGAAAGGCGAGAGCGACAAAGCCGCGCTCGCTCGGGAGATACTCGAGGAGCTGGGCGTTCGAGTGAGGGTAGGAGATCTCTTTGGTAGCGTCGTCCATCCCTACGACGACCTCACAGTGGAGCTGGTCGCCTATCGGTGCAGCATCACCGCTGGAACCTTGATGGCCCTCGAGGCGGACAAGATCGCTTGGGTGCCCCTGGAGAGGCTGACCGATTACGACATGCCCCAAGCCGACCTTCCTCTGACAAGGCGCCTCATGGGCGAGCGAGGAAGGTAGCAAGGCTCGGCAAGGACGTGGAGCCAATCATTCGGGGGCGCGGATCCGCGTTTTCGGGGGCGTCCCAAAGGGCGAGGGCCTATCGCGTGTCGGGCATCAAGGGAGCCGAACCACGGATCGCCGTGGGGCTTTAAAATATGACAAAGGGGGCGGATCCGCACTGTGGGGGCCGTGCGAGTCCTGGATGCCGAGTGCGAGAGCGAGCGCGTATCGCGTGTCGGGTATCACATGGGCTGGGTGCCCATCATTCGTCTTCGTCGTCTTCCTCGGGCTCGGCACTCTCCATCAGGCGAAGCTCGATCACCAGGTCCTCGTAATCACGGCCCAAGTGATCGGTGATCCTCTCGGCCAGCTCCGGCTCGATACGCACCGTATAAGACCTTCCTTCTCGAAGCTCCTCGCCGGGAGTGAGCCTGAACCATGTTCCCCCCGGCTCCACGCTCGGGCCGGATCTGGTCGCCACGGGTCCCGTTTCGAGGTCGAATGGAACCAGCCTATCCGCTCCATCCACGAGCCTGACGCGGTGGTCATCGAGGCGCTGCCACGTCTCCAGGTAGAGCACCGCGTTCGCTGGGATCTCGAGCGATTCACCTATTTCCAGTTGCCTCCTGTCGCCATCGTGCTCCAGCTCGAGACTCACCAGCCGGATCCTGCCATCGTAAGGGATGTCCACTGGCTCTGGAGTATCTGCACGGGCGTCATGAGCTTCCTCTTCTTCCTCTGGTCCCGTCCCGCATTGGCCGCATCCACCGATGATTAGAGCCAGCATGCCGAGAATGAGCACTCCCGTAGAGCCTCGAGCTAAAGGTCCATTGCCATCCGAAGACGTCGGCCCACGGCCCCCGTGCCCCTTTGATGGGCCTACTGCGTCCTTCAGACCATTGGCGCCACTCGAGATCATGAGAAAGAAACGTTACTCGCCCCGTAGATGGCTTGGCAACAACAATGGAACCCGAGGCTAGCGACCGGCGCGAGATAAACGAGTCAGCATGGCGTAAAGACGATCGCACAAATGCAGGCCCTGCTGATGCAAAGTGGCATCAATCGCCTCGAGAGCCGCTAGCACGTCGAGCGCCGCGCCGGCCTCGCACGCGCTCCCTCTCGCGATCAAGAAGAACCTGCGGCGGTCCGCCCCGTTTTTGCCCGAAGCTTCGGCCACGTTGAGCGCACAGGAAGAGGAGGCACGGCGGAGCTGATCTCGCACCTCGGCGGTGCCACGAAACGCGGAAAGACTTCCTGCCAGACGAACCAGGTCGATGGCTACGCTGTACACATCGAGACTGTGGAAAGGGAGGGGACGAGGGCTTCCGGAGTGGCTGCTTTGCGGAGTGTTCATGGCTTTCTCCTTTGGTAGGGACTTGGGTGTCGGCGGGTCTCACCCGAAGTTGGGCCCGCCGACACCCAAGGCCCGTAACAAAGAAACATGCCGCGATCCGCAGACCGCTTCTCCCGCGCTCGCTTTTGTCCGCGCTTCCGCTCGCGCACGAAGAGCAGAGCAATCTCACCTATGACGTACTAGAGCAGCCTACTTTGCACTCCTTCTGCTCATTCATCCCAAGTGATCGACATGCCTCAAGATTCCCTATTGAGTCCCCTTGGAGATAAAGGAGATTTCTCAGGGCGTACAACACTTGCACCCACCGCCGCTAGCTGCCACCCTGCGGCGCCATGTCTTCGCCAAACGCACCAAAGTGGCATGCCATCATCGCTATGAAGACATCTCTCGAAATGCCCGGGCGCTCTTTTTCCCGGGCACGGAAAAGAGGTTTTTTCCGATGAGCAACCCATCCAGGGGTGGGGCGGCGCGGCCCCGGCATGCTCGAGGGCCCATGCCTGAGCCGACGGCACCGGCAAAGGCCAAGAGCCGGCAAGAAAGAGGACCTGCTTGCGGTGTGGAACGTAGACCTCTCTTACTCTCTCCTCGGCTTCAGCGTTATTCATGGGGCGATCGAGAGTTCATACAGAAGCTCCTCGGTCAGGAGCCGGACGGCCGGCCATGCGCCGAAGCCTGGTATGGAGCCCATCCCCTGGGGCCGGCAGAGGTGGAAGTCGATGGACAATGGCATCCCTTGAACGAGATCGTCTCTAGGTGGCCGGCATCGATTCTCGGCGAGTCGGCCAATAGGAGCTTCGGCTCCTTGCCCTATCTTCTAAAGCTCTTGTCCGCCGCGAGGCCGTTATCGGTTCAGGTCCATCCGGACAAGGCGCAAGCCAGGAGGGGCTTCGATCTGGAGCGAGCCGCGGGAGTGCCCCTCGACTCACCCGAGCGCTGCTACCGAGATCGAAACCATAAGCCCGAGCTTCTGGT
>SKWY01000126.1 GCA_007128675.1 Deltaproteobacteria bacterium
ATCTCTACCTGCTCTCCATGATTGGTGCCTTCCTGGGCTGGCAGGCGCTCCTTCCCGTGATCTTCCTCGCCTCGGTCCAGGGAAGCGTAATCGGGATCTTGGTCATTATCGTCCATGCCAAGAAAAAGGACGGGGACGCCCCCGCAGCAAGCGCCACCAACGACGCCCCAGCCACCGCCAACCGCGACACCCCAACCGCGCCCGCCACCGCCAACCGCGACACCCCAACCGCCCACGCCAACGCCACCCTCGACACCCCATCCGCGCACGCCAACGCCAACGCCAACCGCGACACCCCAACCGCCCCCGCCTCTTCCAATCAAAACCCATCGACCCTCGGGCCGGCCGACTCCTCGGCCCCAGACGAAAACCGCGAGCCCTCCAGCAACCCCTCATCCGATCTCCCCGACGACGAGGACTGGACTCCTCCCCCCAACGCCGTTCCCTTCGGACCCTTCCTCTCGCTCGCCGCTCTCCAGATGCTCTTTCTCGGCGAGTGGATTTTCCATTTCATCCGTATCGCCATCACTCCATATTGAGGTCATGGCCCTGTCTCCCGGACTGCGCTTTCAGATACTGCTAATCCTCGCGGGGCTGGTGGCCCTCTCCACCATCCTCTCGTCGATCGTGGCCGTCGCCGCCTTCGACCGCCTGGAGTCCGAGCAGCGCCTCGCTAGATCGAAGACTCTTGCCTCCGCCGCCTCCCTCATAATCGAGGCTCGCTGCCCCGGTGGCGATCTCGCCTGCGCCGAGGCCGCAACCAAGCACCTTCGGCTCGCACCCAAGGAGAGCGTCCGGATAGTCGCCGCCGGCGTCCCCGGCGCCACGCCACTGCCAGGCAGCCCCCACCGGCTCGTCTACGAGCCCCCACCCTCGGGCTCGGGGGCCCACATTCGCCGCCTCCTCATCACCTTTGCCGGCCTCAACTTCATCATCCTCTTCGTCCTTGGCGGCTTCGCCTTCGTTCGCGGCGTCGTCAGACCAGTGGATGCGCTCGCAGGCCAGGTCGACCGGGTAGGGCGCCTCGAGTTCGGTGAGCCGCCGAGCGGTCATCAGGTCGGCAGGCTCGGCACCTCGTTTCGCAGAATGGTTGGCGCGCTCTCCGATGAGCGCGAGCGAGTGGAGCGGCAGATAAGAGAACTCGAGGAGGCAAACGTCTCGCTGAAGCAGGCCCAGGAGGGTCTCGTGCGCTCCGAGAAGCTCGCGACGGTAGGCCGGCTCTCGGCCGGGTTGGCCCACGAGATAGGCAATCCTCTAGGCGGGCTCATCGGGTATTTGGAGCTCCTTCGCTCCCGGCTCGGCGAGGGCTCGGGCAACGCCGAGCTCATAGACGGCGCGCTCGCCTCCTGCCAGCGCATCGATCGCGCCATCCGGGATCTTCTGGACCTTGCAAGACCCCAGGATACCGACCCTGCTCCCTTCGATGTCGTCTCGGCTATCGAGGAGGCCGCGCGCCTAGTGAAGCCGCGGCTTGGTGAGGCGACGATCGCCATCGACGTCTCGGCCGGCTCGCCCGCGGCGATGGGCGATCGAGGCGGCATGGTCCAGGTGCTCGTGAACCTCATCTTGAATGCCCTCGATGCCATGGAGGGAAAGGGATGCGTGCGGCTCGCCCTCCGGGAGGGAGATGGCCTCGTGCGGGTCTCGGTGGAGGACGAGGGTCCGGGCATACCGGAAGGCGCTAGCGAGGAGGTATTCGAGCCTTTCTTCACGACCAAGGAGCCTGGAAAGGGCACGGGGCTCGGCCTTTCGATAAGCCGAAAGATAGTCGAGTCGTGGGGGGGGCGCATCGAAGCTGGGAACGGTGATGAGGGCGGCGCCGTCATCATGGTGGAGCTACGCCGCCCGTGAACCGCGCTGCCTCAACCGGCCGCGCCGCCAACCGAGAGCGACCCCGACGACCCGGCCTAGTCAGCCGGAAGAAGGCGAGCACCGCCATCGGCAGGGCGAAAAGATCCGTCGGATCGGGCGCTGCCTCAACCGGCCGCGCTCGCATGCTTGCCCCGACCCCGACGACCCGGCCCAGTCAGCCAGAAGAAGGCGAGCACCGCCATGGGCAGGGCGAAAAGATCCGTCGGATCGGGCGCTGCCTCAACCGGCCGCGCTCGCATGCTTGCCCTGACCCCGACGACCCGGCCTAGTCAGCCAGAAGAAGGCGAGCACCGCCATCGGCAGGGCGAAAAGATCCGTCGGATCGGGCGTTACCTGGAAGCGCCTCTCGCTTACAACGAAGCTCAAGACGGCGACGTGCATCTCGGCCACGGGCAAGACTAGCTGAAGGGCGGAGAAGTAGAGGGCCGTGATGATGCATGCGGCCGCGACCATGGCGAGGTTCGCTGGCCTCTTGCGTCCGAAGAGCCAGACCCCCCACTCGAGCATGGCGAGGATCACGACGGGCAAGAAGAAGCAGATCGCAAAATCGGAGAGCTTGCCGCTCCACCAGCCCGGATGGTTCGGCTTCAGGTAGAGGAGGTTTAGGGCCATCACCCCAGCCGCAAGCGCCGGGAAAGGATGCAGAAGAAACGAGCCCGGAACGAACCCGTCTTCTTTCTTTTCGGCGGCCTTCACGTCGTTCATGGACATCAGCCGCCAAGCTCTAATCCCGAAGAGCCGGCTCGCAACAAGCCTAGAGCGCGAAGGCGATCTCCAATCAGACTCCGGAGCACTATCTTATCGGTGAGAATCTCCACGGGCGCTCGATCGTCGGTGAGCACCGGGGCGCCTGGGGCGGGCCGCCAGGGCTCTATCGATTGGACCTGTCTGAAGCGAGCGGCGTAGGACCTGCAAAGGCCGAGGCCGTCGGCGCCGGCGTCCAGGGAAGGCTCGTGTCTAGTCGCGACCAAGATGGTGTTGCTCTCGTTGTCCACGTCCCTGCCTCTCACGAAGGGGAAGACCTCGCCCATGGTCCTTGCCACCGCGTCCACGACGTCATGTCTCCCGCCGTACCTTCCGACATTGACCATCAGCGCGCCCCCTTCATGGAGCCGCTCGTCGATGGCCTCGAAGAACTCCTTCGTGACGAGCTGGAAGGGCACGTATGGGAAGTCGAAGGCATCGAGGATGACGACGTCGTACCGCTCCTTGTCGCGGGCGACGAAAGCCCGGGCGTCATCGACGACGATCTTCACGTCATCGGAAAGGCCCATGAACCTCTTTCCGGCCTCGACCACTTCCTTGTCCAGCTCGACGCCGGTGATGCTGGCCTTTGGAAATAGACGCTCCAGCATCTGGGCGCCCGTTCCTCCTCCAAGACCGAGCAAGAGAGCGCTGCTCGGGGCTCCGTTGGCGGTGAAGACGGGGGCCGCGGCGTACCAGAGCCATACGTCGTAGAAGGGCAGGGAGCCGTCCACGGCGTACTCGGACTGAACGGCGTAGCCGTCGTTCAGATAGAGGCGCCTTATGCCTCGCTCCTCGACTACGCGGACATGGTTCAGGGTCGACTCGGAGTGGTGAAGCAGCTTCTGACCGGGCTCGACAGGCGCAGGTGAATCGATGGCGCCAATGAAGAGAAGAAGGGCGGCGGCGGAGGCTGCCGCGGCGGTCATCACCATGGCTCTTCCCCGCAATCCGGCGGCTCCGGCCACAGCAAGGACGGCGGCGCAAAGCCATAACGTGCGGCTGACTCCAAGCCAGGGGACGAGCACCAGGCCCGCCACGTAAGTGCCAAGGAGGCTGCCCACGCTGCCGAGGGCGTATATCCTTCCAGCGATTGGACCGGCCTCCTCCCGCCGCTTCACGGCTTGATGCAAGAGCAGTGGGCCGACGGCTCCGAGGGCGAGCATGGGGAGGGCGAGGATGAGCGTAATGCCGATGCCCGCGGCTACGATGGGAGCCATCGCGCCCGCTCTTACGAGCTCTACGCCGCCGCCTAGAACGCTTCTGCCGGCCATGGGCAAGAGGGCTGTCAGGACGGCCGAGCCCAGAAGCAGCCAGGCGATCATCCTCGCTGGCTCGGGCTTCTTCGAGAGCCAGCCGCCGAGCAGCTGGCCGGCGGCGAGGCTGGCGAGGACGGCGCCGATTATGAGCGCCCATACCGGCGAGCTGGTGCCGAAGAAAGGCGCCACCAGCCGGCTCGCCGTCACCTCGGCGGCCATGACCACCACCCCGACCAGAAAGGCGATCAGGTAGAGGTATCTCTTCTCGAAGGAGTTCATTTCTCCACCGGGCTCTTGGCTGTCAGGACCAGGGTGCAGGCTGCGCCGGCCTCCGGCTCGGGCTGCTCGAAGTCATCGTCGGGATGAGACCAGACATAAGGCCCCGAAAGGCACGTGACCTCGTCGGCCTGCGGGTAGATCTCGCAGTTGAACAGCAAGGTATCCTTGTCAAAGACGGCCTCGGCCTCCGCCGTGGCGTGCTCGAGGACGCCGACTCCCGAGCCGGGGGTGCAGTCGTCGAGATTGTGGCTCGCTCTGACCACGAAGAAGCTGACTAGGGGCTCATCCTCTTCCAAGTAGAGCCCGGCCTTGATGCCTGGAAGCGCGGGCTCGTCCTTGAGGTCGAGTTGGGGGTCACCGGCGTCACGGCCAAAGCGCTCTACCGCGAAAGAGGCGGGCTCGCCGTCGTGGGGACAGGGCTCCTGCTCTCCCGGGGCCAGTGGCTCCTCGAGCTTCCCATCGTCGCCTTCGTGGCCGGCATCCTCCGGATCCTCGACGGCAAAATCGGACCACCTGGCGTTGCGCTGCTCATTGGAGAAGGAGACCGAGCCTTCCTCGAGGACCTCTCCGTCGCAAGAGAGAACGTAATCATAGTCGGAGCGGGCTTCGGCAAAGCTTCCGCAAGGTGGCATCGAGTCGGCCACGAGTAGCAGCATGGCGCCTACAAGCGCTAGAAGGCTCGCGAAAAGTCCGATGAGTCGCATGTCGTTCTCCTTGCTCTTGGTGTTTGCTGAAGCCAGCTAGCAGGGAGCATGCCAAGACGCTTATTCGAGCATTTAGCGCGACTTGCGAAGCAGCGGCGGGGTGATGTCATGACAATTATGTCAGAGCATTCGGAGGCCGCGCCTCAATTGGGACCTTGGTGATTCCGGGGTTTTGGATTCCCTCGGCGCGGCGTGGGTCGATGCAAGGCGGGATGAGGCGGCGTAGCTTCCGCCGCGTGACCGAAGAGCAACGCGGCCGCCGCGCTCGCCCGCCTGCGAGATGTTGCCGCGGAAGCGGGATGGCCGCTCTAGGCCTTGTTGATTCGGTCCTGTGTTCGAAGGATGGACCTGTAGGCGAGGGCGCCGAGATAGCGAAAAGGCTCGAAGCCGAGCCAGGCCGGCCGGCGATCATAGAAGAAAGGAAGCTGGGTCTTTGCCTCATCCGTCGCGCCGATCGCCCGGAGCATCTGGGGGGCCAAGATGGCGCCGGAGTAGATGCTCAAGGCTACTCCATGTCCCGAGTAGCCGCCGCCGAAGAATATGTTGCCGCGTTCGCCGTGGCTGCCGAAGGTCGGGAACATGTCAAGTGTCACGGCTAGGATGCCGCCCCACTCGTGGGTGAACTTCACGTCGGCAAGAGGCGGGAAGTAGGCGCGAAAGCGGTTCTTGAGAGCCTCGAAGACGGCTTCGTCACGCTCGACATAGCGCCCTCCAAAGTAGAGCTTTGCGTCCTCTCCTCCGAAGAGGGCGCGGTTGTCGGCCGTGAGGCGGAAGTAGTGAATCAGGTTTCGCGACGACTCGAGGCTGGTGCGCTTTCGTCCCCAGGCGACGGTCTCGAGCTGCTCCGAGGTCAAGGGCTCGGTCAATACAATGAAAGTATGGGCCGGCAAGATTCGACTCGACATGAACCCCAGCGCCGGGCCGAACCCGTTGACGGCGAGCATTACCTGCTTTGCCCGAATCTCTCCTCCCGGGGTTCGCAGCCAGACGGGATCGTCGTCCTTTAGCTCCAGGAGGGGGGTCTGCTCGTACACGCGGACTCCCGTCTTCTCGACTAGAGTCTTGAGCCCGCGAGCGAGCTTGGCCGGGTTCATCACGAACGGCCGAGGATCGAAGATGCCGCTGACGAATGTATCCGAGCGTACATGCTCGGCCAGATCCTCCCCTTCCAGCCAATCATGCTCGAAGCCGAGACGATGGGCCAGCTCGAACTCCTCTCTAGACCGTCGCTCGCGAGCATCGGAAGGGTTGAGGCATAGGTAGCCCGTCTCCTCCATATCGCATTCGATCTCGTGCTCGCGTATCAAATGCCTTGCATGATCGATGGCATCGTACATGAGCGTGTAGGCCTCGCGACCTTTCTCCTCCCCAAGCTTCTTGACCGTATAAAGGAGATCCCAGCCCAGTAGGGGCATGACGAAGCCGCCGTTTCTACCGCTGGCGCAGTGCCCCACCACGGCGGAGTCCAGCACGACGACATCGAGCTCCGGCTTCAGCTTCTTGAGGTAGTAGGCCGTCGAGAGGCCCGTGTACCCCGCGCCAACGACGGCCACGTCACAAGAGAGGTTCTCCTCGAGTGGTTTTCCGGGCGTGATGTCGATTGTCTCGTGCCAGTAGCCGACACGGCTATGACGGCCTTCTGAATCGATGGGGGGAGCGATGTTCGCGGAAGGGCCGGGATCCAGTTTCAAGTGCATGGTCGTTCCTCAACTGCTTTTGGTGGAAAAGCGCAAAGGCACCACCGCGCGGAGCTAGTGGCCGGTGGCAAGGAGGCGGCCCGAATTTCTATCACAAGAAAAGCGGATCAACACATGTGTTTAAGTCCGGCCGGCGGTCTGGCTGCAAGAAAGAGCACCACCGGCGTGGTCTGTTTGGTGCTCAATCTCCTTCGGCCCGGTCTCTAGGTGAAGAAAGGGGGCCGGGTATCATCGAGAGCCAGCGGCGGACAGCTTCTTGATCGGGCCTTGGCCAAGAGAAGCCGTGCTCGAACAGCAGCTCTAGGCACTCTGTCGTTGCCTCCTCGTTCAAAAGACGGCGAAATGCTTCACCGCTGAAGGGCTCGGAAAAGATGCCGCTTCCCTTGGCGGCAGCCGGCCTGCGCCACGTAATTCCGAGGCTCTCCAGTTCCAAGGGCTCCGGGAGAAAGACGTTCAGCAGTCCATGGGTAGGAACTCCGTTTACGATCAGGGTCGCCATGGCCCGGGCGCATGAGTCGACGGGCGTCAGCTCGAGCATGGGACCGCTGCTCGTAGCCTCGCTCTTCCAAGATAGGCTTTCGAGTAGATGAGAGATCGAGGAGCTGACTGCGTCCCGGTGGAACAGCCCATCCAAGTGGCGTCCTACCAAGAGGCCGATCCGGTAGATGACCCACGGCGTGGCCTGCTGACCAAGAATATACTGCTCGGCCTCGTACTTGGACTGTACATAGGGCAGAAAGCGCGCGCTTTCATATCCGACGCTAAGCGAGGAGGCATGATGGAGAGCGGCTTTCGACTGACGGCAGAAATCGACGATGTTCCTTGTGCCAAGCACGTTGGTGCGATGGAGATCGTGCTCTTTCTCGTCTCCGAGAAGGTGTACGTCGGCCGCCAAATGGACGACCGCGTCGAAAGGACCCGCCTCGGGGGGCAGACCGAGCCCGGCCTGTTCGATATCACCAGCGACGACGGCCACGTGTGGGGGAAGAGTCGAGGAGCCAAAGTAGTAGCTCCACATATCCTGGAGCCGAGTCTTGGCGTGTGCCCCGGAGCCGCCTCTTACGAGGCAAGTAATCCTGGCTGGAGTCAGGTTTCTTAGCTCGGCGAGAAGATGAGCGCCAAGAAAGCCCGTTGCTCCCGTGATGAGGATGTGCTGCCGGGCATCGGTGCGAAGCATGACTTTGGGACCCTTTTTCGAGGCTACATCGGGTCCATGCTTCGTAGTGTCTCTTTTTTGAATGCGGCTTGCGATTCTGCGCAGGGTTCGACCCTCGAAGAGAATCCGTGGAGAGAGGTCTATGCCGTCCTCCGCCGCCGCCGCGAGCAGCGAGAGCACTCCCAATGAGTCGAGACCGC
>SKWY01000403.1 GCA_007128675.1 Deltaproteobacteria bacterium
CCGAAGAACAACGATCAGCTCACGAGAAACCCCGTAAGCCTCGGGATTATCGAGCATGAGATTCAGGTGACCGCACCCGACCACGGACTCCGCGAGACTCTCTAGAAGCTCGCTCCTTCTATGGCCAGGAACATCGGCGATACGAGTCTCGATCTCGTTTGCGGCTTCCTCGTCCACTCTCCCCTTTAGCTCGCCAATGATCCAACTAGGCAGGTTGCCCATAGCTATGGCGTCACCATGCATGTAGAAGCGGCCAAAGCGAGACAACCAGCCAGAGAGAATCTCAGGTACCGCATCGGGATCCACTCTTTGCCCCACCGCCTCGCATGCCGCCAGTCCAACCAGCATCTCTCCTGCGCTGCCACCCGGCGCACCCACAAGGCCGATCCTCGCGCGACCGTCTACACAGGAGATCACCCTTCCCTTGAGCAAGGAGCTGGCGGGGATCCAAGTCAGTTGTCCATGATCGTCGACATAGGCCTGTATCTCGTCTCTGGTCAGAGGCATTGGGTGTCTCCTATCGGTTTATCTTGGGGTTGCTACCCATCATCACCGCCACCGGCGGCTCATGAGATGGTTTGGTATCCAGCTCATGATCTTCGAAAACTACTTGGTCTCCAACCAGCGAGCGCAACTCAAGGCTCTTTCGGCACAGAGTGTGAGCCGTCGCCCATGGCGATTGAGCAAACCTCGTAGAGGACGTGAACCCTCCATGTCCAGTTGCAATGATCAGGATGTGGGTGGCTGCGAGAACCCCAACGGACGTCTCTTGCACTCCACCGCCTTTCCTCATTGCTTGGAAGTCTCCTCACAGCGGGCCGGCCTAAGAACGAGAGAAAGATGATCGGGCCCAACAGGAGCCCCGTGGGGGCCCATCTTGCAGCCTGATACTACGGGTGGATCCTCGTCGGCCACATGAACCACTAGAACGAGCCCGTCCACGGACAAGCTGGAGCGCCAGGATCCTTGCGGACCATCGACAAGCCCGATGGGCTCACAAAGACGGGCCACCAATCTCAAATGAGCCGCAAGCCAGGGTTCGGCCAGAAGACGGGCGCCTTCATCCTCCGGAACCGTGGAGCACCACACCTCTATGCTCTTGCCCGCATCTTCCCAGCCCGAAAGACGGGCCACGGGATCTCTTTTGGGGGGAGCCACCGAAAGGACACCCGTGAGAACGAGTGCCAAGACCCCAATCAAAAGGACGGAGGTCGCGCGAATCGGCTGAATCCACGCGCCAGCCCCTTTCCACGAGGACAGCCCCACAATCACCGGAGGCAAGACGGTTGTGAAGGCGAGTGGGTCCATGGGACGGAACAAGGACAAAAAAAGAAGCACCAATAGCGGCACTCCGCCATGAGCGAGTAGAGCCTTGGCCAGCCTACGCGGGGGTGCCTTGGAGGGTCTTGCCGCCCAGCTTGCCCAACGCAAGGACACCCAAAGAATGGCAGGCCCAATACCAAGAAGAAGAAGAGGCAAGAGCAAGGGCAGACGAACCCTGGAAGCAAGCTCGAAATGCCCAGCCTCGAGAGAAGGCGAAACGAAAGCGGGAGGCCAAAACAGTCTCCAATCTCCTTGCCACATACAGATCGCCAAGCATCCCAAAAGAGGGACCGCGATAATCACAGCCGCCATACCCACTCGCTCCCATAACGGTCTCGCAGTCGAGACGATGAGTACGGCCAAGACCGATGAGAGAGTAAGAAGCCATCCATGAAAGCTAGCGAGAACGGAGAGCAGCCCTATGAGACCAATGAGGCCCGATGGAATGATTGTCAGGAGTGCCCCGGCTCCCAGCTCCCCTGGGGGCCTTTGTTGTCTCGCCATGATGACGAGCATCAGGGCTGCAATGGAGAAGCAGAGGCCGACGATCACAAAAGGGTTCGAAAGAAGGCCCGACAGATGTAGCAACGGGATGGCGCAGCCAAGCCAAACGCCCCTGATTGCTGCCGTGCGACCAGCGCTGAAGAAGGCCGCCATGGCGACGGTGAGCACAATCAGACAGAAAAAGACCAGGCTAGGCAGTCGAAAGACCTGGATGCCCGCATCTTGAGACTTCTCCAGAACCGAAAGGAGCCAAAGAAATAGAAGCCCTGGCTGCGCAGGAACCCCTCCCCCTTCGGCCAAAAGCTGCGCCCATGCTTCCGAGGTAGTGGCGTCCAGCCGTAGGGATGCCGTCAGGTGTAGCGCCACCGAGAAGGCCAAGGCGACAAGCAAATGGGCGAGAACACGGAGCAGGCCCCATGTCTCCCCGAAAGGCTGCTGCTTCGTGGAAGATGGAAGCCGGGCCGAGGCTCGACCTTGGCTATGCTCACTCATTCTTTCTCTCGTCTCCATCTAGACCCATCAAGCCAAGCACTTCCTTCGCTACCCGCTTTGCGGCGCCCGGCTCACCGAGCTTGGCTCTAATCGCCGAGAACTCCGCGAGCATACGCTCCCTTCCTTCTTCCTTTGGAAGAAGTCCCTTCATCTCACTCGCGATCCCAAGAGGGGTCATCTCTCTTTGGAGAAGCTCACGGACCACCCGGCGCCCCGCCAGAAGGTTCGGCAGGGAAACGAAAGGCGTTCGAACGAGGATCCGGCCTAGAAGCCATGTCAATGTGGAGACGCGGTAGACGACAACCATGGGAGTTTTGACGAGTACGGCCTCCAGAGTCGCCGTTCCACTCGATATGAGAGCAAGGTCGCTCGATTCGAGTACCCTCGAGGCCTTGGCCGTCACCAGATGTACGAGGCTAGGCTCGGCATGCTTCGCGACGAGCTCACGCAGCCAGGACTCATCGATGGTCGGTGCAACCGAGATGACGGCCTGAAGGGGCGCCGGTGTAATCTTCGACAACGAGTTCACGGCCTGAAGCATCGGCCCAAGGCAGCTTCTAACCTCGGTTCGCCTGCTCCCGGGTAGAAGCGCTACCGTCAAGAAATTGGGCCGAAGATGGAGTTCTTGTCGCAAGCTTGCGACATCATCTTCCATCAGGCCTTCGTCGAGATGGTCCAACAATGGGTTTCCGACGTAGACCGCGTCGACTCCCCCCTCTCTCCAGATTTCTTCCTCGAACGGCAGTATCACGCACAAACGATCCACAAGCCCTGCAACCTGCTTGATGCGACCTGAGCGCCAGGCCCAAACCATAGGTGCGATGTAGTACAGAATTGGGATACCGAGACGCCGGAGCCTAGCCGCCATTCTCAGATTCAGATCAGGGCTGTCCACCAGTAAGGCGACATCCGGTTTTCGAGAAGCAGCCACTGCCTCTAGTCGCTTCATGACCTTGATGATGCGAGGTAGTGCTGGAACGACCTCGGTGAGTCCCATGACCGATGCCTCCTCCGTACGAGCGACGGGCTCCACCCCTAATGAGCGAAGCTTGGGCCCGGCCATGCCGAAGACCTCCATCGATCTCGTTTCAGAAAGAGCCCGCACTACGTCCGCGGCGTGAACGTCGGCGGACGCCTCGGCGGCTATCACCATGAGGCGAGGCATCGAGGGCTTATACCAAAGAAGTTGGCTCTATCGAATGACTGCCGGCAAACACCGTATCAGAAGATCGTATGTACCAAGAGAAAGGATAATCGTGAGACGGCGAGGAGGAGAGCGACGTTGAGGAGCTATCCGGAAGACCAAGGGGATTCACGAGGAAGGACACAAGATAGTTTTTGGGGCGCACCAAAGCCGGGATCTTTTGGGGAAACAAGAGAAGCCATCGTTCTTGCCAAAGCTCAAAGCCCCACTAGCGACACGCCCGCGGCATCCGCAGCGACGAGAAGATCATCTCTATCGATAAGGAGCGTGCGACCTGCCTCGAGGGCGAGCACACCTCCTCCTCCCGAGGCGACCAGAGTAGAAATGGTAGTGGGCCCCACCGCCGGCTGATCGAACCGAAGGTCCTGACAAGGCTTGGAAGCCTTCACAACCACAACCGCCCCCCCGCCAAGGTCACAACCTCTTTCGATGGCCGCGTCAGTCCCATCGGCGGCCTCGAGGGCGAGCACCACCCCCTCCTTGACGACGACGGCCTGCCCTATGTCGAGCTGACCCAGGGCTCGCACGACCTGGAACCCCAGTTGAATGTCTTTCTCCTGCTGTCGGCTTGGTTTGTAACGACCAAGAACCCCTTGGGGGCAAAGCAGACTAGGAGCGATCTCTGTTGGAGGCACTACCCTGATTCCGGCCTCTTCGAAGATGGCGGCTACCCCTCGAAGCAACTTGTCATCTCCCTTGTCCGCTGCAATCTTGGCCAAAACCTTGAGGGCCAAGGAGTCTGGCCGAGCGTCACGAAAGAAACGGACCTTACGCAGTCCTCCGGCAAGGCACACCTCACTGACGTCGGCATCGACGAGGGCTTCTCGAATGCGACCGAGTTGACCTAGCCTCACCCAGACAACTCCGTCCACGTGGTCCTCTATTGCCGGATCAGTCTCGCCTCGATGGGCCACCACCATGAAGCTCCTTCCGGATGACCGCATGGCTTCGGCCAAGGTGAAGGGAAGACGGCCGCTTCCCGCGACGAGCCCAACTAGTGCATCACCTTCACTCACCTTGCTATGCCCCGCTCGCTCTTCTCGATGAAGGATACGAGATGCTCGATCTCCTCATAGTCCGAGAACTCGGCTCTTACTTGCGATAGGGCTTCTCGCAGCCCGAGCTTGCTTCGAAAGATCGTCTTGTAGGCGGACTTGATGCGCCTGACCTGTTCCTTGTCGAAGCCATGGCGTGACAGCCCGACGCTGTTGAGGCCTGCTAGGGTTGCTCGATCGCCCTGCGCCGTGCAGTAGGGAGGGACGTCCATGGCAACCATGGAACCGCCGGATATGAAGGCGTGACTACCTATGCGAACGAACTGGTGGATGGCGGAGAGCCCGCCGAGCACTGCATGATTCCCGACTTGGACGTGCCCGGCGAGGGTCGCGCAGTTGGCAAGAACGTTGCCGTCGCCAAGCCGGCAATCATGAGCGACATGGGCGTATGCCATCACGAGATTCCGACTTCCGACACGAGTAGAACCATGTCCACCAACTGTTCCAATATGAACGGTGCAGAACTCTCGAAAGATGTTCTGGTCACCTACCTCGAGAGATGTAGGCTCCCCTTTGTACTTCAGATCCTGTGGAACCAGCCCAACAGCGGCATGAGGGAAAACCCTGTTCTCACGGCCGAGGGTAGTATGACCGTCTAGAACTGCATGGGCCCCCACTGTCGTCCCGAAGCCAAGCCGAACATTTGGGCCTATTATCGCGTAGGGACCGACCTCGACATTCGCATCGAGTTTTGCCCCGTCGGATATGACGGCGGTTGGATGAACGTTCGCGGCCATCAAGCCTCCCGATCGATTACGGTTGCAAGCAGGATACACTCCGCCACTTTCTGGCCATCCACGCTGGCAAGCCCTCTCTCTTTCCAGATCTTTCCTTTATGTCGGAGGAGCTCTACTTCGATGTCCAGCTTATCACCGGGCCTCACTGGCTGGCGGAATCGAACCTCGTCCAGGCCCATCAGATAAATGACCTTTCCTTCACAGCCGAACCCTTCCGTCTCGTGGGCGAGCAAGGCACCCGCCTGAGCAATAGCCTCTATTACGAGGACACCGGGCATGACCGGATGATCGGGAAAATGTCCTTCGAAGAACTTCTCGTTCATCGTGACATTCTTGTACGCCAGGATGCGTCGCCCTGGGTCTAGCTCAACGACTCGATCCACGAGAAGGAAAGGGTAGCGATGTGGCAATATCTGTCGAATCCGGTTAATGTCCACGTACTCTTCCTCTCCCTTCGTTGCCTTGGCGACCAGCAGTTGCCCAGCAAGGCTGCTTCCCGGCGAGAATCATAGAGTGGAAGTAGACGCGCGGCAATGAATCTGCTGGCGCTCTAGTGTTTACGAGCTTGTGCCGGAGATAGGCGGAGACATGGGAGGCTAGACAGGCATGAAGGACTCAATTAGGACATGTGGCTCCATGCGCGAGGAAGACCAAATCAAAGAGGTATCCGAACGGCTTGCTCGCGTTCGCTTACGCGTGGAGGAAGCCTGTGCTCGCGTTGATCGAGATCCCTCCTCCGTAACCCTAGTTGCGGTGATCAAGACTTTCGGAACGGGAGTCATAAGGGCGGCCCATGCTGCCGGCCTGACAGAGTTCGGAGAGTCGTATGCCCAGGACCTGCGTGACAAGTCGGCTGCCCTCTCGGATCTAAAAGATATCAACTGGCACTTCGTGGGTCGCATTCAAACTAACAAGGTCAAGTACCTCGCGGGTACTTCGTGCCTAGTTCATTCGGTCGACCGACTAGAGACTGCCGAGGCGATTTCGAAACGCATTATGAAAACGTCGGGCACCCCCCAAGACGTGCTCGTGGCAGTCAACATCGGCTCGGAGAATACCAAGAGTGGGGTGCTCGAACAGGACGCACCAGAGCTTTGTGAAAGGATAGGTGCTCTTGTGGGCGTCAGGTTGAAGGGTCTTATGTGTCTTCCCCCCTGGAATCCAGATCCCCAGCTGTCGCGCCCGTATTTTCGGGGGCTGCGGGCTCTTGCCGACTCCATTCGCGGGAACATCCCCAAGACGAGCCTGTTTGAGCTATCCATGGGCATGAGTCACGATCTTGAGGTCGCCATAGAGGAAGGGGCAACCCTGATTCGAGTTGGCACTGCTCTGTTTGGGCCTCGAACAAACCGAGAGGCTCGGATCCAATCCGAAAGGTCATCACTCGCGTCGCAGGCGAAAGGGAACAACGACTAAACGGAGGCTACGACATGTCGCAGGAAGCTGGCATGCTGCTGATTACATTCTTGAGACTTCTTACCTGGGTCATTCTTGCCAGGGTAATTCTTTCCTGGATCGTCCGTGATCCCAAGAACCCTTTGGTCGTAGTGCTGGGGACCCTGACGGACCCCCTGCTCAAGCCCTTGAGGAAGCTCTTCACCTTCGGGCCAGTGGACGTGTCGCCCATGGTTGCAATACTCATACTCTACGGTCTGCAGACAGCCATCGTGAGACATCTCGGTGGCTAGCTCTCCTCTACGAGTCCGACCCCCTCCTGATGAATCGGGGGCTCCAGCCACCACTTCCACCCTGTATACGGCGGACGAGGATTCCCGAGAAGGTTTGGAGCAAGGACCTCTTTCTCGAAAAGTACAAGGTCCGGCTGTGCCGTGACGGCAATGCTGGCTTTCGGACCGAGTCCATGATCATCGGCTGAACTAAATGATTGAAGCTGAAATCGCTTTTGTTGGTGTTGGAAGCGTTGGTGAGACACTCCTAAAGGCCCTGTTGAGGGTCAATGCGGTCGCATCGGAGCGCGTAAGGGTGAGCCACCCCCGCGAAGAGCGGCGCGAGGAGCTGCAAGACCGCTACTCCGTCTCTGTCTTCGCCAAGAACACGAAGGCTGTTCAAGGAGCCCGGGTAGTCGTCTTTTGTGTCAAGCCGCAAATCCTGCTCCGCGTCGTGGAGGAAGTCTCCGCCTACGTTGGAGATGACACGGTAATGATCTCGATAGCCGCCGGAGTTCCCATAGCCGCAATGGAACGCAAGCTTCGGCGAGCCGCGAGATTCGTAAGGGTAATGCCCAACACCCCGACCCTGGTTGGTGCCGGGGCTTCGGTTCTGGCCGCTGGGCCCAACGCCGATGAGGAAGACCTTCGAATGGCCAAGGAAATCTTCGCTTCGGTTGGGGAGACGGTCGTCGTGGAGGAAGATCTGATCGATGCCGCGACCGGTCTTTCGGGCTCTGGTCCGGCCTATGTGTTCCTCGTAATCGAAGCTCTCGCCGACGGCGGCGTGAAGATGGGTCTTTCACGGGATCGGTCTATGCGCCTGGCCGCGCAGACTGTCTATGGCGCGGCGAAGCTGCTCATCGAGACCGGCGAGCATCCGGGACGTCTGAAGGACCAAGTAACCTCGCCCGGGGGCACG
>SKWY01000424.1 GCA_007128675.1 Deltaproteobacteria bacterium
GGACTAGGGCGCCTATCGTGCTGCCTCAGCGGATCACCGAGGGCCTCAAGAAGGTCCTATCCGGCTATCATCGCGTGCCGATCTGGGTGAACACTCAATGCAATCACCCAAAGGAGATAACCGAAGAGACCGCAAGGGCCGTCTACGATCTTCTCACCTGCGGGGTGAGCGTCGGCAACCAGGCCGTGCTGCTCAAGGGCATCAACGACGATGTGGAGACCTTCCGCGCTCTCCATCAGAAGCTCTTGTCGGTGCGAATCAAGCCTTACTATGTCTTCTACTGCGAGCCTACCCCGGGCGTGGATCACTTCAGAACACCAGTGGAGAAGGGAGCGGAGTTGATACGGGACGCCATTCGTGGCCACACGACCGGCATGGCGCAGCCCATGTACGTGATCGCGACGAATATCGGAAAGATCCCGTTGATGCCCGACTACTACATCGTCGATAAGGATGAGAAGGAATACACCCTTCGCAATTACAAGGGCATGACCACCAAATGGCCCAACATTCCCGAGTAAGACCATCTCCCAAATGACGCCTTGCGAAGGCGCCGGCATGGAGTAGACCGCAGCAGCGTGGGGATTGGCGGCGCCGGCCAACAGTCCTCTTGGCTATGTATAGTGAGACCTGTTGATGACATCCAGCTTCATCTCGTCGGATAGATTGTTGAAGTACTCACAGTATCCGGCAATCCTGATCAACAGATCCGGATACTTTTCCGGGTTCTCGTAGGCATCCAGCAAGATCTTGCGGTCAATCACATTGGGCTGCAGCTGCATTCCTCCCTTTTCAAGGAACGTCTTGAATATACTCGAGAGATTCTTTACGCCTTCCTCACCCGGAAACAGACCCGAATCAATCGTAAGAGTAGCTGTTGCCCCATTTTCGGCGTGCTCCACAAAATCCACCTTGGAGATGGAATTCAGGGCGCTCAACAAATCCGCCTGCTTCATTCCATAATGCGGCGTCAGGCTGTTGGCAAAGGGAACGCCCTTCAACCTACCCGAGGGCAGGGCCTGCGTGTGCTTTCCGAATATTCCGCAAAGATTCAAGGCATAGTATCCCGCCGAGTACCTGCCGTTACGCGAACAGCTCCCAACTGAATCCAGCGCGTTGTTGAATATTTCCAAGACTCTGTTCACCCATTCTGTGGCCTCATGAGACGAGTCGTCCCCAAACTTCGGAACGGCGAGCAGTGCCTCCCTGATCCTCTCATTGAAACTTCCCGCGAAGTTCTTATCAATGGCGTTGATCACGTCCTCGATAGAGTAGAGCCTCCTTCTAAACACCAGCTCATCAATCGCATGAAGGGAATCCGCCACATCGGTGACCGCCAACGCCTGTATGCCGCAGCTATTGAGAGACGTTCCGCCTTCCGTGGCGTCCTTGCCGGATTCACGACACCCCTTATAGAGCGCTGACGAAAGTGGCGTTTGAAGGTACTCTCGATGGGCCTTCTCCAGCTTCTGCTGCTCGAGGAGAATCGACTTTGCGAGGCAATTCAAACGCTCCTGAAAGCGCCGAAGAAGCTCCTCCATGTCCGGTGGCGGATCATAATTCTGGAGGCCTCTTCCAAGATCCCACCCTCGAAGCTTCTCGGAGACAAGACTCTTGACCGCTTTGATTTCCTTGCTCTTTCTGGCGACATGCTTGACGAAACTAGTTATCAGCTGCGTTCTTTGTTCTCGCGCCTCATAGTTCCACAAATCATGCGTCTGCCCCTTCAATGCCTGCAAAAAGGGCATGGCTAGATTCATGTTGGCGCAATCGGTGTTGGCAAAGTGATCATCGGAGGCTACGGGTTCGACGCAACCCACTATCGAGTAGTTCCTGGCCTGCTCCAGTGTTACGGGGTAGTGCTTTCGGAGTGATTCTATATACACTTCATCATTGAAGAGCTGCGGCAGTGGGCACCCCTCGAGATAGATTTCGGCGAGCCTATCGAGATACTCGGGAGGGCTGCCCTCATGAACTCGGGCTGCAGGGTCAGCCGCTCGCGGCTGCAGCTCGCAGGCGTCCAGGAGCATATAAGTAACATCATTGGTGGCATCCTTGCCCTCCCCGTCCACTCCGCCGAAAGTTATCGCCTGATCAGTGGAGACGGTTTCAAAGGCCCAAAAGAGCTGCGGAAAGCTATCTCCGTTGTTTACGAGTATGAGCTCATCCATTTTTACTATAAATAGACAAATAAGCTCTTTCGCCTTTTCATAGGTGATCCTCCGGGCCTCCACGTCTCTCTTGTAGAATGGGTGCAATATTTGGTCGAGGCGCCCAAAAGATATGGCATTTTCGTTGGACTCGAGGCAAAGGCCTATATGCACGAACAAGATGCTTTGCAGTGCCTCATGAAAGGTGCGGGCGGGATACTTTGGGACATGCCGACATATTGCAGCCATCTCCTCCAGCTCTTGGCTGCGTTTTGGATCAGGCTCCTTCCTGCTCAGGTCCGTCAATTCCGCTGCATATCTTTCCGCGAATGATTCCAGCCCTTCCAAGGCAATTATGGCTCCCCTATAAAAGTCTTGATTGTTTTCCGGCCTGCTCTCTTGAAGCTCCTTGATTTGTTTTTTCAGGCCGCAGGTCCCCAGTTCGAGCACGGTTGCATGATCTGGTATGTAATGTCCTATCCCGATCAGGTTGAAATTCATTCCAACATTCCACTGGGTAGTCCGCGCGGCCAGCTGTCTCAAATCAGACAAACGTGGATTTGTTCTTTCCATATGGTTATGATAGACCCATGCGGGTAGAGCCCCTGTCAGAAGCGACGCCGCATCCTTCAACGAACATTTGAATGGAACGGGTCTGCGCCGGCTTGCAAAAGCCACCTGAGCGGCAGCGAGGGGCCCTAGATATTCCACCCAAACTCTTCCTCCGACCCTTTCGGCCGTAAAATTGCCGACAAGCAGCTCTCTCGGATAGATCTTTATCCTCTTCTTCCGAAGGACGTACGCAAGGGATTTTGCTCTGTGAATCGGGGCGGGCTTCCGAAAGTCACCCTTGCTATAGGGTTTCTTGAAGCCATACTCTTTGTAGTACTCTGTTTTCAACAGAGCGTCTTCCATACACACGGCGAGCGGTGCCCGCTTGATAGTGTAATGTATTTGTCGAACCCTATCCGTAAAGGAAGTAGGCCTTCGTGAAGAAACAGGTGTGCTCTTCACCGAGATTCCATGTTGCCTGAAGAGCTCGATCCCTCTTTGCAGTGAAGCAAGGCTATGCTCGGGACCTATGTTCAGGGATGCATAGTCGAGACCCAAGCGTTCGGCCTTCTTCTCATAGAAGCTGTGGTATCGCAGCAGCTCAATGGCGTCATAACCCAAGGATTTCAATAAACCGGCTGTAGCCTCTATATTTGCTTCGCTGTCGGTATATCCGGGTACCATCACCATCCGAAACCTGACATTGCTATCCAGGTCGGATAGTTTCTTGATGTTCTCTCGAATCCGACCACCGTCACGCTTCGTGCACTCGCGATGGAGCTCGTCATTTCCCACGATCTTCAGATCCACGAGAAGAAGGTCGGTGTACGGGACGACCTCGATGACATTCTCCCAGGGCACGTGAAGCGACGTCTCAACCGCAACACTTATGTCTGCCTTCTTCAGCTGCTCCAAGAGAGTCGCGAGACCCGCGGTGTCTTGGAGTAGAGGTTCACCACCGCTTAAGGTCACTCCTCCGTTGGAGGATGCGTAGTAGTCCTTATCTCGCAACACGATATCCAGAATGTCATCCGGTCCGTAGGTTTGAGCAGACAACGCCTTGTTATTGGGGGATAGTCCTTCTGGATTCTGGCACCAAAGACACCTCATGTTGCATCCAGCAAAAAACACCGTGGTGCGAATACCGGGACCATCGTGGACGCAGGTACGCTGAACATCGAAGACGTTTAGGCTGGGCTTCATTATCGATGCCTCTCGGTATGCTGAACATCGAAACCGTTCGACTTTGGATGCATTTCAGGCGCCCCTCATGAAGCAAGGTAGCTTGCGGTTGAGACGTGATCATCTAGAGCCTTTGGGGGTGATCATTGTAGTCCCTGTCTTTCGTCTGAGCCAGCCTCCTTTCGTCAGCGGGCCATGGCTCCTCTCGGCTCCGCCGAGCAGGGGCCGGCTCCTTGCGTCACGGGTTTCGCACTCCCGGTGATTGAACCCGCTCTCGCGCATGGCGGATCGCGGGGATCGGTGTATGTTTGCTGCATGACTCGATCCCTCAAGATGCCGCGCTCTCCAGGCTCTTCTTCCGATGAGGCCCTCTTCCTTGGCTGCCACCTCTCCATCTCCGACGGCTATCACAAGGCAGGGCTCTCGGCCCTATCCATCGGAGCCAACACATTTCAGTTCTTCAGCCGCAATCCTCGCGGCAGCAAGGCAAAGGAGCCTCTGCCCGGTGATATTGAGAGGCTTGGGGAGCTGACTAGGGAGCACGGCTTCGGTCCGCTTCTCGCGCACGCGCCTTACACCCTGAACCCTTGCTCACAGAAGGAGACGGTCAGAGATTTTGCCAAGACGGTCCTTCGGGAGGATCTCGAGAAGCTGGCCCGGTTTCCACACACCTACTACGTGATGCATCCGGGCTCTCGCGGCGAAATGGCGCTGGAAACGGCGATTGAGTTCTTGGGGGAAGCCCTCGACGAGGCGTTGGAGCAGGAAAGCAGCGTGATGGTGCTTTTAGAAGGAATGTCCGGCAAGGGCTCCGAAGTTGGCGGGGCTCTCACTGAACTGAAAGACATAATCGATTCGATCGAACGCAATGAGTTCGTAGGAGTGTGTTTGGATACCTGTCACCTCTATGCGGCCGGCTACGACATCGTGAACGATCTCGATGGTGTGGTTGCAGAGATAGACTCGACTGTTGGTCTCGATCGCGTCAAGGCCGTGCACATAAACGACAGCCAGCATGAGCTGGGATCCAAAAAGGACCGGCATGCGCGCGTGGGAGAAGGCGACATCGGTCTCGAGGCAATCCTGCGCTTCATCAGTCATCCCGCTCTGCGGGGCTTGACGTTCAACCTCGAGACGCCGGGTACGCTGGAGAGCTGGGCCGAGGAGATAGCGCTTCTGCGTAAGGGGTGGCAGCCGGCTTGAGGACTGCCGTTGCGCTTGTTTTTGAGCGTCCTCCTACCAAACCCTTTTCCTTGGGAGTAGAATCGCCCCATGAGGGGACAGATGAATCCAGGGTTCACGCCGGCTCGTCGCCGACTGGACGGAAGCCGCCTGGCACTCTTGCTTCTACATCCGCTGGCCGTCGTATCGGTGTTTCTGGGCCTTCTCGTGCCTCTTGCGGCACACGCCGGGCGCGGAGTTCCGCAGGACGGCTTTCCCAACTGGCACGAGCGCATGGCCATGGTCTTTGCAAATCGCGCGAGGGCCGCGCCGTATCTCGAGTCCAAGAACTGCGATTTCGAGAATCCCACACACCCGAGAGTGTGGCATTACGAGGCCAACCGCGCGGCCCGCTTTCATAGCGCTCATATTGCAAACACCGGCTTCTCTGGCGATCACTCCTCGGCATGCACGCTGGTCTCAAATATCTCGGATCTATACGAGCCCTATGGCACCTGTGACGCCTCTGCCTCATGCTCTTGCGTTGGTGGTGAAGCAAGCTGCGAGCCGACCTGTACTTCTTTCTCGGAACGGACCAACCTTTTCGATGTCTCGAACAGAACAGGGGAGCTGATTTCCTTTGGCATCTCAAACCCGCGCCACCCGATTTGGGCGTGGCTGCACAGCACGGGTGGACACTGCCAGGGCATCCTCTCTTCCAGCGCTTCCTTTGGGCTCGGACGCTACAGCGGGATATGGACGGCCGTGCTGTCGAATGTAGGCAGCCCCACGGGAACTCTCATAAGCGGTGGACACGAGCCACAGTTCATCGAAGAAACCCCGACGGAGCTGGAGTTTCGAGTCAATTACTACGATACCAGGGGAGGTCCCTCTCAAACGAACCTGAATATAGACGGCGTCTGCCATCCCATGGTGCTTGAAAGAGGATCGGATACGAACGCAACGTATCTTGCTCTCTTATCTCGATCCGACGAGTCCTGTAGTCGGTACCAATTCGTGTTCACTGACCCGGACGGAGAGACTGTCGTACTACCGGAGACGGGGTCTTACGGTTTAGGCGGTACGGCTTGCGCGGACTGGGAACCTGTCGCACCTCCAGTTTGCAGTCCGGATGCTTCGGCACCGACGGTCGTGCAGCCGGCTACGGCCACACCGGAGCCCGTTACAGGAACGAGCACCGAGGTTTCGGTTCTTGGAGGTAGCCCCGACGGCGAATCCAGCCTCGTCTACACCTGGACCGCCATAGGCGGCGCGCCCTTTGAGAATACATCGGTCGAGTTCAGTCCCAACGGCACGAACGGCGCCAAGAACGCAACGGCTACTTTTCAACGCGCCGGCACTTACACCCTGTTGGTTCGGATCACCGACTCGATGGGTCGCGAAGCCGTCAGCGCCGTGACCGTTGCCGTTGAGAACACTCCCACGAGGATACAGATGCGGCCCGCCACCGCGAATGTTCCTCCTGGCGAGACTACGGAGTTCACGGCGCGCCTGTACGATCAATTCGGTACTCGCGGGCCCATCGAACCGACATGGACCGTATCCGGTGGTGGAACGATCGACCCCGACGCCGGCGTATTCACGGCCGGGCAGACGATCGGCGGCCCGCACACCGTCACGGTAACGTCGAGCGGAATCTCTGTAGACGGCACCGTGAGGATCATCGAGCCCTATCAGCGCGGCGTTCCGAGGGGAGGCTTTCCCAACTGGAGTGAGAGAATAGCCCAGGTGCTCATGAACCGAGCGCGGGCAGCTCCCGATGAGGTCAACAAGAGGTGTCCTTATGCCATTGACGGCCCAAGGCAGCCCTTGATCTGGCGTTACGAAACGAATCGTAGCAACCGTTTCCAAATGAACCTATCGGAGAGAACAGACCTACTCGAATCCAATTCGCCTTGCACACTACCGCCGGACATCTCCGAACGCTACGCTCCGTATGGCTCATGCGATGGCGATTCGTCCTGTGCTTGCGTCGGGGGGGCGTTTAGTTGCGAGCCGACTTGCACCTCCTCCGGCGACCGCAACCTCCTCTTTGGCGCCGCCGGCGGGTTTACCGCTCTTGCCCAAACAAGTGCTCCTAGGACGGCTGTGGCGACCTGGCTCTTCGACTTCTGGCCTTGTCACTACTTGTTTCTCGATGACCGTTCGTCGGTTGCGGTGGGTCAGTATGAAGATCGCTGGATGGTGACGTGGGGGGTTGATGGCGAGCCAGAGGGCACCTTGATAGCCGGTGCTCACGAACCGCAGCACGTCGAGGCCACGGACACGGATATAGAGTTTCGGGTGAACTACTACGACGAGCGTGGAGGTCCACAGAGCGCCAAGGTGAGTGTCGACGGAGACTGCGCACCCATGACACTAGAGCGCGGAGACGCAATCAATGGGACTTATCTTGCGGATCTAACGCTCACTGGTACGGATTGCAGGCGATATGTCTTCGTCTTCGAGGATCCGGACGGAGAAACGGTGCTGCTCCCGGAGAGCGGTTCGTATGGGCTAGGAGGACCTAGCTGTCCCGATTGGGATCCTGTTCGGCCGCCGCTTTGCGCTGAGCCGACGGACCCGCCTCCTACAGTAGTGAATGTTGCAAGCGCGGATCCCGACCCTGTAACTACGACAACGGCCGACGTATCGGTACTCGGCGCCCACGAGGACGGCGAGAGCGGCCTTACCTACACCTGGAGCGCCAGCGGGCCTGCTCCCGTGACCTTTGATCCCAACGGCACAAACGTGGCCAAGGAGTCCATCGCCACGTTCACCGAGACGGGCACCTACATCCTCACCGTTACTATCGAGGACGCCGGAGGCCAGGCTGTCACGAGCTCGGTGGAGGTA
>SKWY01000019.1 GCA_007128675.1 Deltaproteobacteria bacterium
TCCTCTCCGTTCTCCTCTCCGTTCTCCTCTCCGTTCTCCTCTCCGTTCTCCTCGGGCTTGTCCGTGGCGGGAGCGATGAGCCTGAAGACGAGTGTCTCCGTAGCCTCGACGTAGCATCCGCAGTCCTCCGACGGAGTCTGCTCGGTTGCCGCGAAAACCAGCTCTTGCCCATCTATCGTCCCGAAGCGAGCAGGCTGAAGAGGGGCCTCCGGGGGGAGGGCAATGGAGAGCCACGCCGACTCGCCGTCAAGGTCGGCCGCAAGGCGAGCTCGGAAGGTGAAGTCGTTTGAACCATCGGCGCCGTTGAGACCACACTCGTCGTTCTCGAAGGTCGCGGTTACTAGATACTCTCCGAAGACCACGTCTCCAGGATCGGTAGTATCGACGGGACAACCGAGCATCATCGATGCCAAGATGACGCCTAAAAAGAAAAGGAGACCTCTTCGCAGGCGGAGGAGGTCGGCTTTGCCACGATTCTTGGGGGAGCCTACTGTCACGGTGAAGGAGTCTATGCCTTTCCTCTCCTTGCCACAAATCCAAGCCGCCGGCTGGTTGCTCGCCATCGGGCTGCGCTTCCTTCTGGTGGGATTCAGAGAAGCTAGGAGCTTAGTTTGCTCGCATATCTTGGTCGAGGGCATTAGGTATTCGCCCATGGGCCTCGTCTCTCGCTCGCTGCAACGGCTTCTTGCCGCCCTCCGGCTGAGGGGGGATGTAGGCGTCTGGTACCATCCGGACTACTCCTTCGAGCCCCTCTCCAGAACCTCCCGCACCTCTTTCGTCGATGCGAGGCGTGCCGAGCGCATACTGGGGGCTCTTGCGAAGGAAGGCATGCTGCGAGGGGGCGATCTTAGAAGCTGTGAGCCGGCAAGCTTCCAGGATCTTCTTCGAGTGCATAGCGACTCCTGGTTGGATACGTCCATGCGGCAGGACGTGCTGGCGCATGTCTTTGGGCTCGAGCCGTCCGACGTGCCGGTAGACGAGCTGCTCGAGTCTCAGAGAAGAGCGGTGGGGGGGACGATGGCCGCCGCGCGCGCCGCCGTGGCGGGCGAGGTTGGCGTGGCGTTCAATCTTGGCGGTGGTTTTCACCACGCTGCTCCAGAGCAAGGGGCCGGCTTCTGTGTCTACAACGACGTGGCGGTAGCCATTGAAGCGGTTCGCGCCCAAGGGTTTGCCGGACGTATTGCCGTGGTGGATCTGGATTTTCACCAGGGGGACGGTACTCTTCTTGCTTTCGTCGACGATCCCACCGTACTGACCTGGTCGCTTCATGGAGCGAGGTGGTGCTGGGTCGAAGCGGTGGCGGACGCCGGCCACCAGCTGCCTTATGGTACCGGGGACGAGGACTATCTTTCGTTCCTCGAAAAGAAGCTTCCGCCGGCTCTTTTGGACCATGGGCCATCGTTAGTCTTCTACGTTGCAGGAAACGACGTACTGAAAGGCGACATGCTCGGCGGTTTCGAGCTCTCCCTTGCCGGCGTCCTCGAGCGGGACAAGCTGGTCACCAGGATTGCGAAGGACCTTGGAGCTGCGATGGTGGTTACCCTTGGCGGCGGCTATAGCCGGATGGGCTGGCAAGCAAGCGCGAGCTTCCTCTCTTGGCTTCTGACGGGATTGGCAATGCGGCCATCAGCCGGAAAAGGGGAGCTCCTTCGTCACTACGAAAAGGTCGCTCGAAGTCTCGATCCCGCCGCCCTTCAGCAAGGCGGTGATGAGCTAGGGCTCACCATGGAGGACATCATGGGGGATCTGTCGGGTTCGCCGCGGCAGGACCGGTTCTTGGGCTTCTACTCTGTTCAAGGAATCGAGCTGGCTGTGGAGCGCTACGGCTTGATGGCCAGCATTCGGGAGCTCGGCTTCGAGGATCTTCGACTGAAGATCGATCCGCGAGACCCTAGCAGGCAGATCATCAGTCTCCAGGCCAGGCCGAAAGGCAAAGATGGGCCACCATTATTGCTGGTAGAGGTGGTCCTGAAAAGACGCAAGGTAGCCTTGCCAAATACCAAGGCGGAGCCCTTGGAGATGCTATCGCTGGAGTGGCTTCTCTTGCAGGATCCCACCTCGAGCTTCTCGCTCGAGAAGCCAAAGCTTCCCGGTCAGACGCATCCTGGTCTGGGGTTGTCTCGCGAGGTCCTCGGGTTGCTCGTTCAGGTTTGCAGGCGGATCGGTCTTCATGGGATCGTGAATCGACCCGGCTACTATCACATCGCCATTCTGACCTCCTTTGATATGCGGTTTCTCGATCCCGTTGCTCAGGGCCGTTTCCTTGCAATGAGAAAGGTTCTCGAGGGATGGGATCTTGCCGAGGCGACCGCCTTGGTGGATGCCGATCGACTCTGCATGTCCGATGGCCAGCGATTGTCGTGGGTACCCGCCGATTTCGTCCTTCCCGTATCCGATCGTCTTCGTCGATGGCTTGATTCAGAGGAGTACGAAAGAGCAAGCTCTCTGGAGCGAGAGAGGCTTCTCGCCAGGGATCCTCACGTAGGATAGGGCCCACCTCGAATCTGGATCAGCTTGACCAGCTTGCCACCGCTGTGCTAGCTCAATCACCCCTCCGCAATGATGGCGCCATGCGTCATCCGCCGAGGATCCTTGCGATTTTCAGCGAATCGAGGACCGCTAGTGATTAACGTCAGCATCGCTCGCCGCTACGCCCGCGCTCTTCTCGCCGTTTCTCTCGAGTCCGGCCGAGCCGATGAGATTCTGGCGGAGTTGGAGAATATGGCAAGCTTGCTTGCACATTCCCTCGAGGCTCGAGACTTCTTCCAGAGCCCGTCCTTCACCCGCGAGCAGCGCCATCGTTTCTTGGCAAAGCTTTCGAAGACGAAAAGCCTTTCGGAGCCTACCATCTCTTTCTTGAAGCTTCTGGTAGACCGCGGCCGGATGGAGCATATCGAGCATATTACCCGCATTTACCGAGACCTTGCGGATGAGGCGGCCGGCCGAGCAAGGGCCGAGGTAAGCTCACCTAGTCGCCTCGAACCGGCTGCGGCCAAAGCTCTAGCCGGCGCTCTTTCGAGGATCACGAGCAAGAAGATTCAGCTGGAAGAAAACGTAGATGAGAACCTCATTGGAGGTCTTGTCGTGAAGGTTGGGGATAGGGTCTTCGACGGTTCGCTAAAGACTCAACTGGAAAGAGTCCGACAGACAGCTCTCTCCTAGAGAAGGGGGCTGCCAGCCACCTTCGATTGAACACAGAACAGGCAGCAACAACCAAGGCCACGGACAGAAAAATGGGCACCGATATCCGCGCGGACGAGATAAGCCGCATCATCCGGGAGCAGATCAAGGACTACGGAAAGAAGATAGAGGTGACGGACACCGGCGCGGTGCTCTCGGTCGGAGACGGCATTGCTCGCGTCTACGGCCTCCAGAGCGCCTTGGCCGGCGAGTTAGTCGAGTTCGAGAATGGGTCCAAGGGTCTCGTCCTCAACCTAGAGGAGGACAACGTCGGGATCGCCGTAATGGGCGAGTTCGAGACTATCGGCGAGGGCAGCACCGTCAAGAGGACCGGGGAGATTGCCGCCGTGCCCGTTGGCAAGGCTCTTTGCGGTAGGGTAGTCGACGCTCTCGGAGAGCCGCTGGATGGCAAGGGCCCCATCGAGGCGGAAGGTACTCGTCAGATCGAGGTGAAGGCGCCGGGTATCGTGGGCCGAAAGAGCGTGCACGAGCCCATGCAGACAAGACTCAAAGCCTTGGACGCCTTGGTGCCCATTGGACGTGGCCAAAGAGAGTTGATCATTGGTGATCGGCAGACCGGAAAGACGGCCGTCGCGATAGACACGATCATCAACCAGAAGGATACCGACGTGTTCTGTGTCTATGTCGCGATAGGCCAGAAGCTCTCAACTGTCGCACTCGTGGTGGAGAAGCTTCGCCAGGCCGGGGCGATGGAGTACACCACGGTCGTCGCCGCGAACGCCTCCGATCCCGCGCCCCTTCAGTTCTTGGCTCCCTACGCTGGCGTGGCCATGGCGGAGCATTTTCGAGACAACGGCATGCACTCCCTCATTGTCTACGACGATTTGTCCAAGCAGGCCGTGGCGTACCGGCAGCTCTCGCTTCTTCTTCGCAGGCCACCTGGGCGCGAGGCTTACCCAGGCGACGTCTTCTATCTGCATAGCCGCCTCCTCGAGCGCGCGGCCAAGCTCTCCGATGTCGAGGGGGCCGGCTCTCTTACCGCTCTTCCCATCATCGAAACCCAGGCAGGTGACGTGTCGGCCTACATACCCACCAACGTCATCTCCATTACGGATGGGCAGATCTTCCTCGAGTCGGATCTGTTCTACGCGGGGGTGCGTCCAGCCATCAATGTAGGCCTCTCGGTTTCGAGGGTCGGCGGCGCTGCCCAGGTCAAGGCGATGAAGCAGGTGGCGGGAACCTTGAGGCTCGAGCTGGCCCAGTATCGGGAGCTGGCGGCCTTCGCGCAGTTTGGTTCCGATCTCGATAAGGCAACACAGGAGACATTGGCGCGCGGCGAGCGTCTGGTCGAGGTGTTGAAGCAAGGTCAGTACGAGCCCATGCCCGTCGAGCGTCAGGTCATTCAGCTCTATGCCGGCACCGGTCGTGACGAAAAGGGCGTTGGATGGATCCGCAAGGTTGCCGTCCAGGAGGTAGGGCGTTTCATGAAGGAGCTTCTCCAGTTCATGGACACCCGTCACCCGGACATCGCAAGGGATATCAAGGAAGGAGAGGAGCTGGACGACGATCTCCGCTCGAGGCTGGACGCCGCCTTGGCGGAGTTTCGAGATGTATTCACCGGCTCTGTCGAGGGGCCCAAGGACAACAACGAGAAGTCACAGGCGGCCTAGTTGAGCCGCGACTCGAACTCTCGAGTCGTTACCGCTCTCGTCGAGAATAAGCGCGAATGGCGAATCTCAAGGACATCCGCAAACGCATCAACTCGGTGCGCAATACCCAGCAAATCACCAAGGCCATGAAGATGGTCGCCGCGGCGAAGCTGCGCCGTGCCCAGGATGCCGCCATGGAGGCGAGGGCTTATAGCAGCGGGATCGAGCGAATGCTCGAGGAGGTCATGGGCCGGGGAATCGAGCCCGATGCGCCGGCGCCGCACGCACTTTTGGAAAAGCGCGATCCCCTCCGCCACGTGAAGCTCATCGTCATGACCAGTGACCGGGGGCTATGCGGTGGGTTCAACAGCAACATCCTGCGCCGGGCCGGCCGTTTCCTCTTCGATGGAGCCGATCTCCACGAGACGATCACCGCGGCCACCATTGGACGCAAGGGCTTCGAACACTTTCGAAGAAGGCCTTCGGTCAGGCAGGGGACGCACCATCCAGGAGTATTCGAAGAGCTTCGCTTCGAGCGCGAGGAGAAGATTTGCGAGGACCTTCGCCAGCGATACCTTTTTCCAGATGAGGATCTAGATGCCGTCTTCTTGCTGTACAACCATTTCGTATCCGTCATAAACCAACGAGTTACGCTGAAACAGCTTCTTCCGATCGAACCTCCAAAGCCCCTCGAGAACGAAGGTGCCACTGCGAAGAGCGGGGTCGACTTTCGATACGAGCCGAGCCGCGAGGATGTACTGGACGCCTTGCTGCCCAGGTATCTGTCTACGCAAGTTTGGCATGCTCTATTGGAGTCATTGGCGTCCGAGCATGCGGCTCGAATGACGGCGATGGACTCCGCCACCCGCAACGCGGGCGACATGATCGACTCATTGACGCTTCTGGCAAATCGTACACGTCAGGCCGCTATCACGACAGAGCTGGTCGAGATCGTCTCCGGCGCCGAGGCCCTTTAGCGTCGCACCCAATTCATACGCGAGATAACGAGCAAACTTATGGCAAAAAACGACAAGTCTTCCGCCACCGGCAGAGTCACACAGGTCATGGGGCCCGTTGTCGACGTCGAGTTTCCCACAGGGCAAATCCCTGCGCTTCTTTCCGCGCTACGAACCACGAACCCCTCGATCAGTGACGAGGAGTCGAACCTGGTTCTGGAGGTGGCTCAGCATCTTGGTGAGAACACCGTTCGAACAGTCGCCATGGACTCCACCGAGGGTCTTCGGCGAGGGATCCCGGTCAAGGATACAGGGGATCCGATCAAGACCCCCGTCGGACCAGAGGTTCTCGGGCGCATCATCAATGTCGTGGGAGAACCGGTGGATGAGCTGGGGCCTATCGAGGCGAAGGAGCATTGGCCCATTCATAGAGCGCCGCCAACCTTCATGGACCAGGACGTGAACGTCGGGGCCTTCGAGACAGGCATCAAGGTCATCGATCTTCTATGTCCCTACGCCAAGGGCGGAAAGATAGGCCTATTCGGTGGCGCGGGAGTAGGCAAGACGGTGCTCATCATGGAGCTGATCAACAATGTCGCTTTGAAACACGGTGGGTACTCGGTATTTGCCGGAGTGGGAGAGCGAACGCGCGAGGGCAATGACCTTTGGCATGAGATGGCCGACTCCAAGGTAATCAAGCCCGGAAGCTGGAAGGAATCGAAGGCCGCGCTCGTATATGGCCAGATGAACGAGCCTCCGGGAGCGCGCATGCGAGTTGGGCTGACCGCGTTGACCGTTGCCGAGTACTTCCGCGACAGAGAAGGGCAGGACGTCCTTCTCTTCGTCGACAACATATTCAGGTTCACCCAGGCAGGCTCGGAGGTCTCCGCGCTTCTCGGAAGGATCCCCGCTGCTGTCGGATACCAGCCCACGCTATCGACGGAGATGGGCTTCCTGCAGGAGAGAATCACCTCCACTCTGAAGGGCTCCATTACTTCCGTGCAGGCCATCTATGTTCCCGCCGACGATCTGACCGATCCGGCCCCAGCCACGGCTTTCGCGCACCTCGATGCGACGACCGTCTTGTCCCGTTCCATCGTCGAGCTCGGCATATATCCAGCCGTCGATCCCTTGGACTCGAGCAGCCGGATTCTCGAGCCAGGGGTGCTCGGTGATGAGCACTATCAGGTTGCTCGTCACGTCCAGACTATTCTCCAACGATACAGGGAGCTTCAGGATATCATCGCCATCCTGGGAATGGACGAACTCTCCGAGGAGGACAAGCTGGTCGTGGCCAGAGCCCGCAAGATCCAACGATTTCTCTCGCAGCCTTTCCACGTGGCATCGCAGTTCACTGGGACCGAGGGCAAGTACGTGGAGCTGAAGGACACCATCCGTGGCTTCAAGGAGATCGCCGAGGGCAAGCACGACGAGATGCCGGAGCAAGCTTTCTACATGGTTGGCACGATCGAGGAGGCACAGGAGAAGTCCGAGCGTCTCTCGGCCGCCTAGCTTTCGATGTCCCTACCGGCCGTTTCGCCGGTCTTCATTCAAGTACGCAGCGCTGGAGCCTTCATGGCGGAACGACTCACTTTGACACTCGTTACTCCGACGCACCGAATCCTGGAGGTGCAATGCGACGAGGTGCGCATTCCCGGGCTGAAGGGTTACTTCGGGGTCCGTCCGGGACACGAGCCCCTCCTTACCACCCTTGATGCTGGGGCCCTCCACTTCTTCATGGATGGGAAGGACGATGCTTACGCGATAGTCGGAGGCTTTGCCGAGATCCAGGACGACAAGGTCCTGGTCCTTGCGGATGAGGCGGTTCATGTGGAGACCATCGATCTAGAGCATGAGAAGGCTGCTCTAGATGAGGCGCGCCTCAAGCTGTGCGAGGTTCAGGCCGATTTGGTCGAGCACAAGACCGCCGCCGCGAAGGTACGGCGCCACGCCGCAAGAGTAGCCGCGGGACAGATCTGAAGTAGGTGAAGGACGAGCGGGCCTGGGGGAAGCGCCGCCTTTCGACATCGCGTCTTTCATGGCACGCTCGTGGCTCTGTCATGGTAGTCGCTGCCGCTCCACAGACGATTCAGTCTGCCTCCATCGTTGAGGCTGTGTTCCA
>SKWY01000448.1 GCA_007128675.1 Deltaproteobacteria bacterium
GCCGCCGCTACCTAACCTTCTGGTTCAAGGGCTCTACTGACGGCGACGCTCCCGGTCTACGTTTTCAAGTCGCCAATGGCGGCACCATGACCAACTACTACGACATAAACGACATCGTCTCGGGAACTACCTTGACCGCTACTCCAACCACTGGAGGCGCCTACTCGACCCAACCAATCCATGTCGAGGAGTGGACCAAGGTCAGGCTCGATCTGGATGGTGTCGATTGGGATGGGGGCTCGATAACCGACTATCCTCTGATCTTCAGGGTGCGGACGGTGAGCACCCACGACTGGTATATCGATGACATCCAGTTCGAGAACTAGCAGTCGACATATAGATCAAGCCTGATCGTGCTCCATCGAGAGCGGCGCTGATGCAACACCATCACCTGCCGCTCATCGATGGGCGCGGGGCTGGTTTGGCCGAACGCTTCAGCTACATGGACGAAAGAGCCGGGCTCTCCAAGATGGTGGCGCTCGCAATAGCTGCCTATCAAACCATGGGAGCAAGAGCCTTGTCCTAGGCAGACGCCTGCCTCGAAAAGCTACGAAGACGGGCGCCGCGCTCGGAGTTATCCCGGCTCTCGATAGCTCGAAGGACTGTAGCCCTTGCTGGAGCAAGAACGCTGACTCCAGGGAGGCCGTGGGCAAAAAAGTCGATTGCTTCTCGACGTCTTCGTGATAAAGGGGTTGGATGCAATCTCACATATGGACGAAGCAGTATCCCGGGGGAGTTCCATCAGAGATACCAGCACCATCGCACGACTCTCTTCCCGAGATGCTAAGAGAAGCTGTTCCGGGAAACGAAAACAAAGTCGCCTTCATTCAGTGCAACTGGAATGGAATGAATGGAACGTTGCGCTTTGGGGAGGTAGACCGCCTCTCGGATGCTTTCGCGGTGTATCTGCGTGAGGTCGTGGGGCTCGATCCGGGGGACCGCGTAGCCGTTCAACTCCCAAACTGCCTGTCGTACCCCGTGGTCGTCTTCGGCATCCTCAAGGCCGGCTGTGTGCTGGTGAACACCAACCCGCTCTACACGGCGCGAGAGATGGCCCATCAGTTCTCCGACTCCGGCGCCAGGGCGCTAATAATAATTGACATGTTCGCCGACCGTCTCGTGGAGGTTCTTGCACAGACCTCGATAGAGAAGGTCATCACCGCCAGAGTTGGAGAGTTCTTCCCGGCGGTGGTAGCCGGGGTGATTCGAATTGTCCAGAAGTACTGGGATCGTTCGATCCCCAAGATCGAGGTGCCTCATACTTCACTTCAAGAGGCCCTGTCGGAGGGTCGTCGCCGGCTCCATGAAGAAGGCACGAAGGCGAAGGATCGTCTAGATAGCTACCTCGATGGAATAGGTCAGGGCTCCCTCGCGGCTCTGCAGTACACCGGAGGAACTACGGGAGTCTCGAAGGGCGCCATGCTCTCACACGGCAATTTGCTATCCAACAAAGAGCAGATGCTGGCCATGGCCGGAGAGCACATCCGCCCGGGCGAAGAGACCATCCTAACCGCCCTGCCTCTCTATCACATATTCGCCTTTACGGTGGCACTACTTGGATTCTACTGCACGGGCAATCGAAATATTCTCATCCCCCAGCCCCGCCCTCCAAGCAACCTTAAAAGAGCTTTCGAGAACTACCGCGTCACATGGCTGCCCGGCGTGAACACTCTTTTCAACGCTCTTCTCAACGAACGCTGGTTCATCGAACACCCGCCTCGTCATTTATTCGCTTCCGTGGCCGGCGGAATGGCGCTTCACGAGTCGGTGGCGAAGCGTTGGCAAGAGGTAACCGGAACAGCAGTCGTCGAAGGTTACGGCCTCAGCGAATCGTCTCCAGTGCTGACCTTCAACCCTCTTGGAGGAACAGCCAAAGCGGGCAGCATCGGCATACCCGTGCCATCCACCGAGCTGCGCTGTGTAGACGAACAAGGCAACCCCGTTTCGGAGAATGAAACAGGGGAAATCATCGCGCGTGGTCCCCAAATCATGTTGGGTTACTGGCAACGACCCGAAGAATCGGAGAGGACACTTGCGGACGGTTGGCTACATACGGGCGATATGGCGAGGATGGACGAAGATGGATTCTTCTACATCGTTGACCGCAAGAAGGACATGATCCTCGTCAGTGGCTTCAACGTGTACCCAAACGAGATCGAGGAGGTCATGACCCAGCATCCGGACGTGAGCGAGGCGGGTGTCATCGGCGTTCCCGACGCCGCATCTGGAGAATCGGTGCATGCGTACGTAGTCCGCGCAAACGAAAACCTGACCACCGAAGAGATCATACGCCACTGCCGCGAATCGCTCGCCCGTTACAAGATTCCGAAGAAGGTCGTGTTCCGTGACGATCTCCCCAAGAGCCTCATCGGCAAGATTCTTCGTAAGGATCTCCGCGCCGAAGTCCTAGGCACCGAGATGCCGGGAGCGGTTCTGGAAAAGGGTTCTGTCGAGCCTCGACAAGCTTCGGTACAAGGAAACTGAACGATGGACATCCTACAAATGCCGTCGCTCTTGGCCTTGACGCTACCGGAAATCGACCCCCACGAGTTTGTCAGCACACGCGATCAGATTCTGCTCATAGTGATGGCTTTCTTCATTATGCTAGGCATGGGAGCGTCGACGACTCCGCGTGACTTCATTTCGGCCCTCCGCCGTCCAGCCGGCCTTGTCATAGGTTGGCTGACGCAGTTCACCATCATGCCTTTCCTCGCCTTCGTGATGGTGGTGTTCTTCCTCGTGAAGCTGACCGACCTTCCACAGGAAGCCGTCTGGTTTCTTGGTATCAGCGCCCTCTTGATGGGCTCGATCCCGGCGGGGACGACATCGAACATCTTCACGTACTTCTCGAAAGGGAACCTTGCCTTGAGCGTGATGATGACGACCAACTCCACGATTTGGGCGGTCGTCATGACGCCTCTCGCGCTGCTGATATACGGAGAGCTTCTCCTCGGAGGCGCGATCATGGGCATCGACATGCAGGCAGCCCATGATCTGAAGATCCCGCTCACCAACATCATGGTGACGATCGCCTTGATGCTGGTGCCAGTCTTCGCCGCCATGGGGATCCGGCGTTACAACGCCAACGTCGGCGCCGTTTTGGAGCTTGTCGGTGGCATCCTCGGGATCTTCTTCATCATCTACCTCATCGTCACCTGGGTGCCGCGCAACTGGGCCATACTTACGGGGATGCCTTGGCAGGTCTACTTCATTACGGTTGGGCTTGGGTTATTCGGTATCACGATAGCCTACAACATAGCCAAGCTGATCCGCCTACACCCCAAGAATGCGCGCACGGTTGGCCTCGAAACGGGAATCCAGAACGGCCCGCTTGCAATCACGATAGTGTTGGTATCCTTCTCCGGGTCCGAGCATCTGGCCCTCGTGGCGATAATACCCGCGCTCTACACCCTCTTCATCGTCTTCGTCTCACTCTTCGTGACGCTATACTTCCGGCGAGCCAACCTGGCGGAGGAGCAGAAGATCCCCAGTTTGTTATAGGGAGTCGAGGACTCGCCCCAGACGTCTTGGGCAACAAGAATTCACGATAGCTCCCCTTCCGTTCCACGGGCTGTTCGTGGGAGCGGACGAGAGTTCAAGAGAGCTTCCCATCGGTTCTACGGGCTGCTCGTGAGGGCTGTCTTTGCGGGCTCGCGCATCGAACGACGGCTTCCATGTTTTGGGGGGCCAGTCATGGGGCGCAACGAGAGAAGACGGGAAGCTGATCCTGCCAGGTCGCATGGCTTCTTGGACCGCCGGTTAGATCGCTTGGCTTTGCCCCGAATCACATGACGCCTTCGAAAGTGCCCCAAGCAGCGTGATAGACTGTGTGGGCATGGTACGAGCCAGCCCCGAGGCGAGCGGGCCTATTGGCGGCCATCTTTGGTGGGTTGTATGTATGTTCAATCATGCCTTTTCTTGCCTGCCCGCCGCGAGAAAGGAGTGGCCTTTGACATGAACAGACGCGATCTCTTGAGGCTGGTGGGGGCGACTGCCGCCGGCGCGGGGCTCTTGGCGCTGGTCCCATCATTTCTCCGCGGGAAGAGAGGCAATGGTGGCGATAGTCAAGACAAAGATGGCGATACGCTCCAGGAAGAGCCAGAAAAGGTCTCGCAACCGGAAAGAAGCTCGTCTTCCACCGGAGCTCGCATAGAGGCGCGCTACTACCGCAAGGGCAAGAACGACTCGGTGCATTGCGATCTTTGCTTCCACCGATGCCATGTATCGAGTGGATCAGCGGGATTCTGCCGCAACAGGATCAACGTGGAGGGCACGCTTCGCAACACAGTGTACAACATGCCCTCCGCCGTGGCCGTCGAGCCCACGGAGAAGGAGCCGATGCACCACTTCCTTCCCGGCACCAACATGCTGTGCATCGGTACGGCAAGCTGCAACTTCCGCTGCAGGTTCTGTCACAACTGGCATCTGTCCCAACGAAGCATCGAGCAAGTCCGGCGCCGTCGAACGCATACGCCCGGCGACCTCGTTCGCATCGCGAAGAGCCGCGAAGTACCGGCTGTCTCGTTCACCTACAACGAGCCCACCGTCTTCTACGAGTATATGTACGACGTCGCGGTCAAGGCGAAAAAAGACGGGCTGCGCACCATCATGCACAGCAACGGGGGAATCGAGTCACAACCGCTCCAAGATCTTTTGGCGCACATCGACGCCGCCACCATCGATCTGAAGGCCTTTTCGCAAGAGTTCTACAGGAACATATGCGAGGCAAGGCTCGAACCCGTTCTGGAGACGTTGAAAGCAATCAAGGAGAACGGCACTTGGCTCGAGATCGTGAACCTGGTCCTACCCGGCCACAACGACGAGCCCGCTCAGATTCGCGAAATGTGCGAATGGATCCGAACCGAACTCGGCCCGGACGTCCCGCTACACTTCAGCCGCTTCTTCCCCACGTACAGAATGACGAGCCTGTCCCCCACGCCGGTTTCTACTCTGGAGAGATGCCGGACGATAGCTCTCGAGGAAGGCCTCCACTTCGTCTCGATAGGTAACGTGCCCGGCCACGAGGCCAACTCGTCATTCTGCCCCGGCTGCAAGGCCCGTATCATTCATCGCGTTCAGTATACGGTATCGGAGATCAACCTGAAGGACGGCGCCTGCACAAGCTGCGGCAGGCAGATACCAGGGATCTGGAAGTGACCAAGATCGGCCTGCGCGACCTCCCGTCCATTGCCACGAGCAAGAGCGAGAAGGGACCGACCGATCGCGCCCGCAATCAGCCGGCTCCAACATCGAGATCAAAGTCGGATCGCGCTGTTCTCGCCGCAATACTCCTCGTGGGATCGGGAGGAATGATAGGGCAGCTCCTCTTGATCCGTGTCTTGATGGTGGTCTTTCACGGCAACGAACTCACCCTGGGCATCGTGATCGCCTGCTGGCTGCTCTTCGAGGGTGCAGGCTCCTATCTTGGCGGGCGCCTGGCCTCTCCTGATCGCTCCGTCTTCCGCCTCTTCGTGTTTCTACTTCTTCTCTTTTCCCTGGCCCTTCCCGCGGTGATCGTTCTCGCCCACTGGCTTGGAGGAAGCCATCTCGGTCTCGTTGCCGGTCAAGACATGGGACTCGGCTACGTCGTGCTCACGGCAGTTGCAACCATCGGCGTAACCGGCATTCTCCACGGCATTCTCTACCCTCTTTCCGCCAACCTGCTTGGCGGGAACGAACCGGCATCCCAGGTTAGCCTGGCATATCTCATCGAGATCGTCGGCGCCGTCGCCGGATCACTCGTGTTCGTCTTCATTCTTGCGACACGGGCCACGGCCCTTTCCATATCGCTTGGCCTGCTGGTCCTCCATCTTCTTATAGTCACCTGGCTTCTTCTGTCGGTAGCCGACAAAGCTCGTCCAGGCAGAGCGTGGCTCACAGCAGCAGTCTCTGCGATGCTCGCCCTCGTCGCTTCTTTCTTCTTCGCCGGACACCTGCAAGACTTCTCGCTGTCGAGGCTCTGGCCCCAAGGGCGTTTAGTCGAAAACATCAACTCCCCTCATGGCAACATAGCGGTCCTCGAGCGCGACTCGGAACACACGGTCTTGTACGACGGCCGGCCGATCATCACGCTGCCCCATCCCGACACCGGATCACTCAAGGACTATGCGTGGCTTTCGGCCCTGTCGCATCCAAACCCAGCGGATGTGCTCGTGCTGGGCGGGGGTCTTGGCGGGCTGGTTTCTCACCTGCTCGAGCATCCGGTTGAGAACCTCACCTACACAGAGTTGGATCCTCGCCTTTTGGAAGTGCTCGCCAACCTGGAGTCGCCCACGGTCCAGGCAGAGTTCACAAGTCCACGGATATCGATCGTGGCTCGCGACGGCAGGCTCTACCTCCATCGGTCCGAAGCTCGATTCGATCTGGTGGTGATAGGTCTCGTCGATGTCCAGACACTCCAGACCAACCGGTTCTACACCGAGGAGTTCTTCCGAATGGTCCGGGACCGAATGAGACCGGGCGGAGTGATGGCGATGTCGCTCCCGGGCTCCGTGACATACCTCGAAGGCGTGCTGGCAGCCCTCAACGCCTGTCTCTTCCAGACAGCCTCCCTTGTCTTCGAGCACGTCATGCTGGTGCCGGGTGACAAGAACATGATTCTCGCCTCAAATGAGCCAATCAAACTGGACTCTCGAGAGGCGGCAAGGCGCCTCGAAGAACGTGGCCTCTATGGTGGAATGTTCAGCGAGAGGTATCTCGCCTACAGGCTAGAGCCCCAACGTATTTTCGAGTTCACCTCGATCGTCGAGGAGACGAGCGCGAGGCCCAACAGAGACTTCAGGCCGGTCGGCTTCTTCTTGGGTCTCGGTTATTGGGGCAGCGCCTTTGCACCGCAGGCGTTGGAGGCCGTCTCGACGCTGCGGTCGATTCCGTTGCCATGGTACGGGATCGCCTTCCTTTTCCTGATTGGCGTTTCATACTTCTTCCTCTTTCGATCGAGATCGGCCCGGGCCAACAGGCTCACGTTTACGATCTCGACTACCGGCGTAGCCGCGATGGCCTTCGATGTCTTCGTATTGCTCGCCTTTCAGAGCCTGTTTGGAGACATCTATCAGCTCACTGGCCTCTTTATCGCCGCCTGCATGCTAGGAATGTTCATGGGAGGAGCCATTGCCCTTCGTCACACACGACAAGCCGCGGACACACTGACCATCGCTAGCCTGCTCTTCCGGCTCGACGTTGCCATTGCACTCTTTCTCGTCGGTTTTCTTCCCCTGGTCTATCTTCTTGGCGCGATGATGGGTCTTCCCTTCTCTCACTTTCTGGGCGCGACGCTTGCGGCGGCCTATGCCTTCGTGACCGGTGCCTTGGCCGGCGCTCAATACCCCCTCGCCGTAGCCCTCATGCCAGAGCCATGGAAGAGCACAGCGGGCCGAATGGCCGGACGCTTGTACACGGCTGATCTTCTAGGAGGCTTCGCTGGAGGCGTCCTCATCACCCTGTTGCTGTTTCCGATTCTGGGACTGGCCTGGACACTCCTGCTTCTGTTCATCGTGAAGCTCGCAACGTCGGTCCTGCTGCTTCTTGACCGCCGCATGCTCCAGGCGACTGACGCATAGCTTCCTTTACGGAATCACGCGACCGAGGTCTCGACCCTGCTGCGGCCGGCTCCCAGCGCCTCTACCCGCACCTGCGCGCCGACTCGTTCGGCTATTCCCGAGACATGAGAGATTATGCCGATTTGACGCCCCGTGGCTTGAAGCGATTCTAGAGAAGACAAAACGGTCTCTAGAGTCCTTGCATCCAGGGTTCCGAAGCCCTCATCTATGAACAGAGAATCTATTCTAGTGTCACTTGCGGCAAGAGAAGAAAGACCAAGGGCGAGTGCCAAGGAGACCAAAAACGTCTCGCCAC
>SKWY01000434.1 GCA_007128675.1 Deltaproteobacteria bacterium
AGTCCATCAGCTCTTCCATGACAGCGTTGAACTTCTCGCGCTCGGTCTTGTAGACGACGTCCTCGTAGTCCTCTCTAATGACCGGCCGGTTGGTCGGGATTGTCCGAACATCCAGGCCGTAGATCTTCTGGAACTCCTCCGCCTCGGTCATCGCCGTCCCGGTCATGCCCGAAAGCTTGGTGTACATGCGAAAGTAGTTCTGGAAGGAGATAGTAGCGAGGGTCTGGTTTTCCGTCTGAACCTTCACGCCTTCCTTGGCCTCTATTGCCTGGTGGAGACCGTCGGACCATCGCCGGCCCGGCATCAGACGCCCGGTATGCTCATCGACGATTATTACCTCACCTTCCCTGACGACGTAGTCCACCTCGCTCTTGTAAACGGCATGGGCCTTGAGGCATTGGTCGACATGGTGGAGCGTCTCGATCTCCGCCGGATCGTAGAGGTTCTTCACACCCAGGGTGCGCTCCACAATCTCCACGCCCTCATCGGTGAGGCTGGCCGTCCTAGCCTTCTCATCGATCGTGTAATGCACGTCCTTCACGAGCCTCGGGATAATCGAGTTTATGCGCTGGTAGCTCTCGGTCTTGCCTGCGGCGGGACCACTGATGATGAGGGGAGTTCTCGCCTCATCGATGAGAATGGAGTCGACCTCATCCACGATGGCGAAGTTCAGCTCGCGCTGCACATAATCCTGAAGCCGAAACTTCATGTTGTCGCGCAGGTAGTCGAAACCGAACTCGTTGTTCTGACCGTAGGTTATATCGGCGTTGTAAGCCTTCTGGCGCTCGACATCGGTGAGCCCATGGACGACGACTCCAACATCGAGACCGAGAAAGTTATAGATTTCACCCATCCACTCGGAGTCACGCCGCGCCAGGTAGTCGTTGACCGTGACGATATGTACTCCCCGGCCCTCCAACGCATTTAGAACACAAGGAAGGGTCGCGACGAGCGTCTTCCCCTCACCGGTCTTCATCTCGGCAATCTTGCCGCGGTGGAGAATCACTCCGCCTATTAGCTGCACGTCGAAATGACGCAAACCGAGAGTGCGGACACTAGCCTCACGAGTGAGCGCGAAGACCTCGGGGATCAGGTCGTCTAGCCGCCTGCCCCCCTTCTGCACCTGCTCCTTGAGCTCCTTGATACGACGAGGGAAGTCTTCGTCCCGAAGCTTTTTGACCTCGGGCTCCAGCTCGTTCACCTTGGGAACCAACGGTCTTATCCGCTTCAGCTCGCGCTGGTTCCTCGAGCCCATGAGCTTCTTGACAATCCAATCCATCGAGCTCCCGACTAGCCTTGGCCGGAAAGACCAGGCCAGCAAACTCTAGTTGGCGGCGCCGTCCGGCCCCGACCCGCCAGCTCGCCGGTCCTCTTCAATCTAGGATGAACTTACGGGGGTCCTCGGGGATTCCATTGACTCGCACCTCGTAGTGAAGATGCGGCCCCGTGGACCTGCCGGTGTTGCCCAGAGCGGCAATGACCTGTCTTCGGCTGACAATATCACCTACCTTCACGAACATCTCGGATAGATGGCTGTAGTAGGTCTTCACGTTGTTCCCATGGTCTATTACGAGAGTCTTTCCAAGAGCCCCCTGTGTCCCGGAATAGACCACCGTCCCGTTGGCCGGAGCCCTGATCTCCGTACCTATCGGTCCGGCGATATCCAATCCCCGATGCATTGTTCGCTGGCCGGTAAAGGGATCTATTCGGCTACCGAAAAGACTCGTCACCCACCCACGCACGGGCCATATGGAAGGCATGGACGCAAGCAGGTCTCGCTGGTCGACCAGATGCTCGTGAAGCTTGCGAAGACTCGATTCGCTGCGGTCGGCATCGGAGGATAGATTGTCGAGGCTGGTGTTCAGCAGCTCTATGTCGGAGTCGCTCGCCAGCCCGTCCGCCTCTCCCAGCACGGGAAAATCGTTGCCCATGAGCGTGGAGCCGCCCATTCCATCCTGTACTGGGCCAATCGCTAGATTTCTTTGCGGATCACTGATCTGGGTAAGCATCCGAAGCTTCGTATCCAAGGCTTCGACTCGCTCGATCGTGCCCGATAAACGGCCGACCTTGTCCTGGACGAGCCGCATTTCGGAACGAAGGTAGAGATTCTCATCACGCAGGATTCGGGCTTCGGCGGCCTCATCGACGAGACCATAGTACTGATGCCAGCCTGCCACCCCCGCGGCCGACACCAAGAGACCACAAAGGAGCAGGGAGAGCACGACTCTTTGTAGGGCACCCTTGCGCACCTTGTACTGACGCGCGCCCCCCCCCCCTTCGGGTACCACGAGCACTGTATATGTAGGCTTGTTCACTGCCACGCTTAGACTCCAATAAGAGAGCTGGGGACGATCAATCACCACACCTATCGATCAAGGTGTAGGCGGGTATCATCCCCGCCAGTATGCGTCAAGACGCAAAGCATCTTCCATGCTCATATTGGCGAGTCGAGGAAGCGGCAAACCTGGGGCTAGACCTCTTCGATCCTCACGATGAGAACCGTAACGTTGTCATCGCCGCCGCGCTCATTGGCCAAGTCGACGAGCACCTTGGGCAGCTCCGAAATCTTCTCACCGGAGTATTCACTTACGTGCTCCAGGATCTCGTTCTCTTCGACGAGGTTGGACAGGCCGTCGGAGCACATGACGAAGACATCGCCAGGCTCGGCCCAAAGCCCCATCACGTCGACCAGGACATCCTCCTCGAAACCGACCGAGCGAGTAATGATGTTCTTGAAACGACTCTGCTTGGCCTCGTCGGCGGTGATGACCCCGGCCTTGATCTGCTCGTTGACCAGGGAGTGATCCTCGGAGACCTGCTGCACGAAGGAATCCCTGACAAGATACACCCTAGAATCACCTACATGGGCAAGGTAGGCATCGAGCGCTCCTTGCTGCGTGCTCTCGTTGAGGAGCAAGGCCGTGACCGTCGTGCCCATACCCTGCAGCTCCGGCTGCTCGCGAGCCGCGTGGAAGATCGTGTAGCAAGCAGCCTCTATGGCCTCCCGAAACGGCTCCGGCAAGCCGGATTCGGGCAGATCGACCTTTTCGTCGAAGGGCGCCGAACCGTTCGATCGCGCCTCCCGAATCTTCTCCTCGATGGTTTCTACGGCAAGGCGGGAGGCTGTCTCGCCCCCCGCGTGCCCTCCCATTCCATCCGCCACCACGTAGAGTCCCAGATCGTCGTTGATGAGCAGGGAATCCTGGTTGGCCTCACGCTTCTGGCCTACATCTGTCAGTCCTGTCGAGGTTACACGCATTGTGTGTGATCCTTCACTTCGCGGTCAGCCAAGCACTTTGTGGGGCAAGTGAAGGCATGGCATACAATTCCAGTGCTTCCCTGTGTCGAAACCCCCGAGGCCGCGATGCAACCCCGGGGAAAAGACTCACGCAGGACGCAATGCTCCGCACATTGGCTGATTCATCCATACTCATGGAGACCGATGGCCCAAAAAAAACGAACTAGACCCCGGAAAAGATAGCGAGGCATCTCCCCCGGGGTCAAGTAGACCGAACCAACGGTCAGTTCGCACACTCCAAGTTCAAGGTCCAAGAGTTCAGCACCCCGTTTGCAGCATACCAGTCATACTTGTCCGACAGCCTAAGCTGCCAATCTCCCTGGCCTTCCAGATCCAAGAAGTCATCCATGTCTCCCGCAGGATCGAGTGTGGCGGGGTAGTTGCCCATGAGATCATCGGCGGAACCCCCAGTCTCATTATGCAGCAGCACCCCAGTTCCATCAGGAGCGATTAGCTCGACGATCAGCTCCCCTATCCAGCTGTGGGAGATGTCCACGTCCACGTTCAACGACAGGATTATGCACTCTTCCACGACCGTCTGCTCGTCAACCGCGGACCCGCCTTCAGGAATGACGAGGGAAGGAGAGCTAGTGTAGCTGACGAAGAAGTACCCGCACTCGAGATCAGCCAAATCGTTCAGCTCTCCTGGGCTGCCATACTGTCCTGAAGTGCCATACTCGGCAGTAGGCTCGCACCAAACGTATGGCTGATTGTTATCGTTCGGATTGCCCGTGAGAGCGCCCGGGAAGAGGCTGAGGCTCGCGCCTTCCACGACATTCCAGTCCACGTCGTCATACGTGAAGCTGTCTATCTGAACTCCCTCGTATATGAACTCGATGGTGCTTCCGGCCGGAAGGAGCTCCAGGTCGGCGCCATACACGTAGTCCGGCTCGTAGCCTCCGTTGAGGCCAATATCGCCACTTCGACCGAGCGCAGCGCAGGCGAAAGGCTCCACTACCAAGGCCTCGTCGATCTCATGTTCGAAGCCGTCCACTACGATTACCCAACCTTCGAGATCCAGGGCAGTCTCCATGGTGCTGCACACCTCTATCCACTGACCATCGAGACCTTCGGTCGAGTGAGGCATCAGCTCGGCAACCATGAGTGTTCCTGGCTTTATGGCAAAGACCGTAACCTCCTCGCACAGGTCGTGACCACCACCACTCACGCATATCTCGAAGGTCGTTGTCTCATGCACCTCGATCTCCACCGATCCGGAGTCACCGGAAAAATCATAGATCCGGAAGAGCCAGGCTCTGTTTTCGAGATCGATTGGCGCCCTGTGATTCAACGGCAGGCCATCGGTGGCATCATCGTTCTGGAAACCTATCGTCTGGTGCGTGCCAATGTCGTAGTCGTCACCCTCCATGGTTCCGTAGCGGTACTCGAAGTCGCCGTCATCCCATAGTATCGCCTGGAACTCCAAGACAGACGGGTTTCGCAGAGAAGCATAGAACTCCACGTTCCACTGAACAATGACCTTCTCCCTACCGTCGGCGGCCGTACGATGCTCCCAATAGACGCCCTGCTCGTCTGGGTCGTCTATATCAAGATCGTCCCAGAACACTCCCATGCTCGGATGACTCGTGGAGCCCGTTGGGAACTCTGAATTCAAGTAGCTGCCCGTTGTGTCCATATCGAAGTAGATGCCGCCGTGGATCATCACCTGCATCTCTGTGCGATCCTCTCCGTAGTAGGGGAACGGGAAAGGCAGAGTCACATCCTGCCTGCGCTCAGTTGTCCAGCGACCCACTATCTCGTCTAGATGGATGCCTGTCTCGCTAATGTCGATGAACGAAGCCTCGTCGGAAATCTCGACGCCAAAAGCGTTTGGCCTTATGGACGTCTCATCGGAGTTCGTGGTCTCCCAGCTCAGAGTTACCGTGTCGCCAGCAGCCACCACAGTCTCCGACACCGAGAAGCTATCGACTCTTGCCGCATTCACATAGATCATTACGGTCTCGACGCGGCTGCGGCCCGAATCATCCTCTATGGTCAAGGTAACCTCGCTAGTCGAGCCCACCTGCGGGAAGGTCCAGTCCCCACTATCAACATCCGCCGATATGTCGAATATGTCGCTTCCTCGCTGAATCTCGCCCGAGGTAGCTCCAACGGTCGTCCAGACTACGGTCGCCGGATCGCCGCTGGAAATGAATTCCTCCTCGGCCTCGAAGCTCAGGATATCGAGAAGAGGAAGAACCTCTACCTCTACGTCCTCGCTTTGCTCATCCCGCTCGAGAGCTCCGATCGCGACTACCGTGTAGGTGTACTCGCCGATAGCGTCCGGCGCCTCGAGCTCGCAGCTTCCAGACTGCCAGGTGGAAGGCTCCAGGTCCTCCTCGCAGAGCACGTCGTCATCGGCATCGAGCACGAGCACCCGATGAGCATTCGACAAAGACCAAGTGATCTCGAACTCTTCGCCAACCTGTATCTCCGCCGGTGAATGACCAGCGTTTCTCACCTCGACGGGCTGATGAACGAGCACTTCGACCTCGGCCCAGTCGTCTCCTTGAGAACTGTGCGCGGTGAGAAGGTAGGTCGTGTCGGAGCTTGGCATGACCTCGCGCTCTCCCGTGAGCGGAACATCGAAAGAGAATCTCCATCCCCGGTTGGACAAGCCACCGGGAACTGCCGTGTTGAAGTAGACTGACATGCCGTCATTGCCGTCATCATCCTCGAACCCTATCGTCGCGGTTCTCCCATCAGCCTTGTCTTGGTCGGTGTCCGACCACATGGTGCCATAACGGAACTCGAAGCGGCCGTCCTCATGGAGTATTACCTGGAAGTTCAGATCCGCTGGATTCCCGGTGGAGAAGAACTGAATGTGTGAGAACTGGATCACCAGGTAGTCGCCATCTGGATCCGAGAAGTGCTCCCAGAAGACCTCGCCGTCACTATGGAGGTGTAGATCGTCCCAGAAGGGAGCCATCACCGGGCTTCGGCTCGCATTGTAGTTTGGAAGATCGTAGTTGGAAAAAGCATCCGCGGCGTTCGGATGGAAGCTCAAGAAGCCGTTGGTGGAGACGAACACCTCCGTCCTATCAACCCCGTAGTAAGGGAAAGCGAAGCCCGCGGGGAAAGTCACCAGCGAGACGGAGTCATCGAGGTTCGGGAAGGAAATCGCGTCTCCTGTCGAGCTGATATCGATATCTGGACCACCAACATCCGAGACACTGGGCTCGGAAGGCATGAAGGAGACCGAATCCGCCCGCTCGGTAGCCCACTCGAGGGTCACGGACTCGCCCGCTATAATCTCCTCGGGATCAGCGGTGAAGAAGAGAATGCTCGCCCCATCAATCACCACTCGAACGTGGGCCGTCACCGTCGTTCCAGCTTCGTTGGATGCCACAAGACGATAACGCGTCGTCTCCTGCGGGTTGACGACCAGCTCACCCGTCACCGTTTCAGTCGGATCCAGCCCATCGGCGAACAGCGCCGGCTCAATCGGCTCTTCCATATCATCGAGCTCATACAAGGCGAGGTGAACCGTAGTCTCCACCTCCCACGACAAGGTCGACTCGAGGGCATCTCCAGCCTGGGTGTCTATCGAGACCGGATCACCAGCAAAAGAGACTATGACCGGTGCCTCCACCGCCTCCACCACGAACTCCCGGACAGCGGGAGTACTTCCCTCGGTGCTGGCGGTGAAAGTGTAGACTCTCACCCCCGGCGCGTCCGGCTCTATCAAAGCCGAATCCACATTCGGGTCGTAAGCCGAGATGTCGTACTCACCATCCAAATCATCGACCAACGTCAAGGTCGGAGCCTCACCGGCCGCATCATCCGATATCTCCCACGAGATCTCGAACGTCTCTCCAAACGTCATGATCTCTTCCGAAACATCCGACTCCGTCGTCACCGAAAACACCGTAATGATGGGACCATCGCTTACGTAGATCTCCAGCTGGGCCGAATCCGACCCAGCGGCGTTTCTAACCTCGAGCTCATAGACATAATAATCCACATCCGTGGGCGCGATGACCTCGCAGCTTCCAGACGCAATCTCCGGCTCGCTTTGCGTCTCACACACAACGTCCCCATCGAATGTAATCTCGAGTTCGTTTCCGCCGTGGCTCTCCCAGTAGAAGGTGAGCTCTCCGCCCGCGCCAACATGATCGGAAGAAGACGCGAACGAAACAATCTCGGGCGCCCCTACCTCTATGGTCAAAGGCTCCGATGTCACCTCGTGGCCGAGCCTGTTGATTGCGAACAACTCGTAGCTAGCCTCCGAATCAACGACATCCGTCGTCGAGCCACTCAGAAGGAATGAATCCACGCCTATGTCCACTCCATCCTTCTCGATACGAATGGAGTCGGCGTTATCCGTCTCCCATGACAGCTCGACGCTCTCTCCCGCTCCCACACGAAGCGGCATGGCCGCAAAAGACTCGATTACGGGAATCGCGACCACATCCACGTCCACCTCGGCCTGGGCTTCGCCATCATCGTTGGATGCCGTCAACGTAAAGGTCACCGCTCCAGGCTCCGCTAGCGTAACCTCGACCTGATCACTGCCCACATCCCTG
>SKWY01000518.1 GCA_007128675.1 Deltaproteobacteria bacterium
ATCACGCACAATCAGGACGAGATCGTGTTCGCCCTGCAAGAGATCACCCGGCAGCCAGAAGGTGTCCACTACCTCCACGAGGGATTCGACCCCCGTCTCCGAATCGGTTGTCGGCAGAAGCGCTTCGAGATCGAGATCGGAGATGCCGCCCCACAGAGTATCGCCGTCGCTTCGCAGCTCTAAGGTTACGTCCCACGGAGTGTAGGCTGGGGTCACTCCGACATTTGCCCATTGAGCACGCACCTCGATCGGGCAACCAGAAGAGATCCGTCCGCCAAGGCTCACCTCTCGCGGCTCGAAGCGATACCCAATCGACTTCTTGGCCTCCATGAACGCCACTTGCTCGGCGTCCGAGAAAGTGCTCCATGCGTTTGGCTGGTTGCCCCCGATGTTTCCGTTGCCCAGCATCGCGACGTGGAAGCGTTTCACCTGATCGACGGCTCTCTCGAAGGCGCCGCTGCCCGGGTAGACCATGCAGTACTCCGTGATGTACGGGGCGGTCTTCCAGCGTTCGCCTATTATGTGCTCCTCTTGCTCGTTTGCATTGGTGAACCAGTTGCTCCCCACACAGTCGTTTCGTACACCTATTCTCGGCGAGAGGTTCATCGCATGGGCAAGGGCCACGCGGTGATCGTGTGGCATCACGAGGCGCGTGTGCGTGAAGTTCGCGAAGTTGAGATCTACAATCGCGATGGCGTTCTCGTCGGTTATGTCGGTGGCACCAGTCGGTCCGGGGTACGGCCACTGCCAAACGTGCCATTCGCTCCAGTCACCGTAACCGGAGATGTCGAAGAACCCGAAACGAGGGTCGTCGTCATAGCGATCGGCAATTGCCTCTACCAACCGCGCCAGCCTATCCAGGTAGTTGGGATCGTTCCAGTCAGGCGCATAGTTGCTCGTGCCGCTGTAATCGAACCACCAGCCGTTCGGCATGAGATCGTGCATGTAGTCGGGCATGGAGTTGGACATACCCGCGCCGCAGCCGGTGCAAGCGGACATCACCCGAAGACCAAACGTGCCTCCTCGGGCCTCAGCCAGCTCGAGCTGATGATCGATCATGGAGAAGTCGTATACATCTCGCTCGGGCTCTAGCTGCCTCCAGGTCCATCGACGGTAACTGTCGACGACCGGCCAGCCCGGTGGATCTATGGAGGTTCCGAGCCACTCGTATGAACCGCGAAAGGGGTTTGCGATCTCGGGGTCGGACAACGGGATGACATCCAGGGAAAAGGTGACCTCACCGTTGGTCTCGCACTGGTTACTCAAATCAACGCAAATGCCCGCCTCGTTGCACTCATGGCTCTCCTCGCACTCCCCGCAGGAGTGACCGCACGCCGGATCGGGCCCGCACTCCCTCCCCTCGCAGTCCGGCTCGCAGTCATCCTCCACACAGATGCCGGCCTCGTTGCACTCATCGCCCTCCTCGCACTCCCCGCAGGAGTGACCGCACACCGGATCGGGACCGCACTCCCTCCCCTCGCAGTCCGGCTCGCATGCCGGCTCATCCTTCTTTCCGCAGGCCGTAAGAGAAGCGCCCGCCAGTAGAGCGCCTAGAAGCAGTACTCGAAGGATATTCGGCATACTCGTCTCCATTTCGTTATCTATCAGGCTCGTGGCGAAGAGGCTCGCCCAATCTCTCGTCCCCGTCTATTCCCTCGATCTAGCAATCAAGCTCATATCTACCTGGATCACAAGCAGCTGCATTATAGAACATTTGAATAGCTTCTTGTGGCTAGAGTCAGCTTTGAAAAGAGCCCTTTTTCACCAACGCGGCAGCGCATCATGACAAATGCATCGTCCTCTTCGAGGTTGGCACGTGAAGTCTTCCCCGGAAGAAGAGCCTTCCTGCGAGCCCTGACGCGACGAGCAGATGAGCGGCAGCCTTTCCTTTCAACCGTTTACTGCCAAAGAGACTCAGTCCGGACCCTGCCGCGGCCTTGACGACAGAAACGAGCGCAAATGCTCCGCATACTCTTCTCGCCACGGTTTCACCGTAGTGTTTCTGACAGTAATGCAGATAGCCTTCGTAGGCCCAAGCCAATACCCGCGCCCAGCTCGCCGGATGCTCATATGTCGGCCCGGACAAATGAACGACCGTAGCCCCCGGAAAGAAGACCACCCTCTTCCCATTATCCGTCACGCGACGACACAAATCGATGCAATCCGAAAGAGAAAGAAAGATCCTCTCGTCAAAGCCTTCTAACTCCCGCGCCAAGTCCACTCTCATCATGAGGCACGCACCGGAAACCCACGCCACATCCGTCTCGACCGCCCTCAATCTGATACGGCGCAGCTGCCTAAGCAATGCGAGAGGCATCGCATGCGCGACAATTATGTCGATAGGACCGTTCGCCCGGCCAAAGGAAACTTGATCTCTCCCATCCTCATAGACTAGCCGAGGCCCGACGACGCCAACTCCAGGGTTGCGATCTAGAAGACCCAGCATCTCTCGAAGCGAGCACTGGGAGACAAAGGCGTCTGGATTCAGAAACAAAACATACCTTCCCCTGCAGGCCGGTATTGGCTGATTACAAGCAAAGGAAAACCCTCTATTCGTTTCATTGAGTATTACCCTAACTCGCTCTTCGTTGCGAAACGTCTCCTCGAGATAGGAACTCGTGCCGTCGCTGGAGGCATTATCAACCACAAACACCTCCAAGCCGAGATCGCCCTCCAACAAGCCAGCCAAGCATTTCTTCAAGATCTCTAGGGTATTGTAGCTTACTACGATCACCGAAAGATGAATCCCGGTCCCGGAACACATCTGACTATCCCCTTCCTCATCGAATCAGCCGACCAAGATACCAGTCAATGGTCAACGCGATACCATTTTCGAAAAGAACCTTTGGCTTCCAGTGAAGCTCCCTCTGAATCTTCGAACAATCCAGCCCATACCGAAAGTCGTGAGAATTGCCTCGCGGATCATCTACATAGGAAATCAACCCGTGAGGGTCGAAAGGAACTAACGACTCACGAATGCTTCGTTCCTTCAAAACCAGCTCATCACATATTTGAGTAACAACGTCGATGTTGCGTCGCTCGCAGCCTGCCCCGATATTGTACACCTCACCAGCGCGTCCATGTTGAAGAGCCGCATGTATGGCCCGACAGTTGTCCTCGACAAAAAGCCAGTCCCGAATCTGCAGTCCCTTCCCATAAAGCGGCAATGACATGCCGTGAACTGCATTGTGAATCATCAAGGGAATTAGTTTTTCGGGAAACTGACGTGGCCCATAGTTGTTCGAACTGCGGGTGATAATCACCGGAATGTCGTGAGTTCGGTGGTAGGCCCGACATAATAGATCCGCGGCAGCCTTGCTTGCCGCATAGGGATTGTTCGGCTCTAGAGCTGATTCTTCGGTGAAGTAGCCGGAGTCATCCAGTGTCCCATATACCTCGTCGGTGGAGACCTGTATGAACGCCTTCAGCTTCACGCGGCGAGCAGCATCCAAGAGAACCTGGGTGCCCTTTACGTTGGTCTCCACGAACTCCTCTGCGCTATTGATGCTCTTGTCGACGTGCGTCTCCGCCGCGAAATTGACCACCGCATCAACCGCGACATGCGTGTGGGAAGGCATTTCGAACCTTTGGCGCAGCCACTCACCGGAAAGCAATGAGTGAATCAGGGAGCGATCGCAAATATCGCCTCTCACGAAAACGTACCTTGGAAACCGACACTCCTCTTCGGCGAGCCGGTCGTTCAAGCTGGAACCATATGAAGATTCCACATCAGCGAGGTTTTCGGCGTTGCCCGCATAGGTGAGCTTGTCGAGATTCAGGACCGTCCACCCCGGGTTCGCTAAGAGAATATGGCGGACGAAACTCGAACCAATAAATCCGCATCCTCCCGTGACTAAGACGATCCTGTGGCGAGTCTCACGCATCTTAGTTCTGCTCCGGATTTACCGAGCCTGAGTAACTGAAGTCGTTCCTTGCCAGACGTAGCGGCGGAAGCTGGCTGTCCTTGGGGGACATGACAGGCCGTTTGACAGGCCATGCAATGCCAATCTCCGGATCATCCCAACAAATCCCCGCCTCATGATCGGGGGAGTATTCCTTTGTAGACTTGTACAAGACCTCCGCAATATCGCTTAACACGCAAAAACCGTGAGCAAAACCTTCCGGCACGAGCAGCATCGATGAGTCAGCTGCCGAAAGATACTGGCCCACCCACCGACCGTAGCTGGGAGAACCCTGGCGAATATCCACGGCCACATCGAGGATCTCTCCTCTTAGAACACGGATGAGCTTGGTCTGCGCGTAGGGTTGAAGCTGGTAGTGCAAACCTCGCAGAACACCATTGACTGAACAAGATTGGGTATCCTGAACGAACGGCTCCGAAATGCCCAGCTTCGAGAACTCCGATAGCCCATATGTCTCCATGAGATAGCCACGTTCGTCCTCAATTACTCGTGGCTTTATCAGAACCACATCGGGGATCACTTGCCGAATGACGTCGAATTTCATGAAGAACCTCCCGAGACACCCAAGTATCCACCAAGGAACCTATCGGTGACCATAGGCTCGAATCTTCGACAATGCTGCGCATGGGTGAACAGAACTGCTGTTTGGGAAACAATAGCTATCCGATTTCAGGCCTTCCCGGCACTTGCCCGGCCGTACCCATGGTCTTTGCATTACCAGGCAAGCCCACCAGGAGTCGAGCATATCAAGTCGAAGAAGAGACCTCAGGCAGCCGTAGTCATTCGCTTGGTCAGCTCGCGGAAGCACGCGCGAAACGAGACCGCCCATTCGGGCATTACGTCCAAACCTTGTGCTCGAAGCCCGTAGTTGTCCAGCACCGAGTAGAGTGGACGCGGAGCCGACCGAGACTCAATTGACATACTACCCACGGCCGCCAGAAAGATTCGTCGGCGCCGGGGTCCCGGACCTAGAAGCCAGATCCCCTTCTCGTCTCCTCCTGCCCTCTCGAAGCCGTTTAGTTGCAATGCAAGGAGGGCCCACTCAAAACGCGTACAAGCACCCTGCGAACTACAATGAAAGGTTCCGTTGAGTTCAGCATCGAGCAGGGCCACCACCTGCCTTGCCAAGTCACCGGCGTAGGTTGGAGTTCCAAAGGTGTCGGCCACTACGCTTAGGTGTTCTTGTTGTTTGGCCATTTCGAGAATCGTCTGTATGAAGCCACGCTCAAAGGCTCCATACAGCCACGAGGTTCGGAGAATCAGGTGCCGCGATAGTAGCTCCCGAACGTACTGCTCCCCCAAGAGCTTGGAGCGACCATAGGCGTTCAAGGGGCAAGCAGCATCCGACTCGACGTAGGGAGTGCTCTTGGCCCCATCGAAGACGTAGTCCGTGCTGATATGCACGAGCCTAGCCCCCAATTCGCTGGCAACCCGCGCCAAGTTACCAGCCCCCGCGGCATTGCAGGCAAAAGCAAGAGAGGGGTCTTCTTCACAGCCGTCCACATCTGTATATGCGGCACAGTTGACTATTACGTCTGGATCACATTGCCGAACATACTCACGGAGGCAGGAGAGATCGGTCAGATCACATTCGGCATGTTTCGCCGATTGCGTCTTCAGATTCGGAAGAGCCTTCAAGGCAGTAGAAATCACTCGGCCAAGCCGGCCGCCTCCTCCTGTCACGAGTGCAGTCATCATCGGCGAAGCAGTTCCCATGAGCCAAACCGAACCTTCCCAAGACTAGCCAGACGTTACCATAGGGCGATACCGATGCTTTCCTGCCAGCAAAGAGAACGATATCGACATGGCTCAACACATCGGCCTAGTCTATCCGGGCATCAATGAGCGAAGATATCTAATCTTTTCGAAAGCTTCCACGAACACCGGCGAGTATTGGCTCGAAGAATTGCATGACCATCAACAAACCCTGGATTTCGGGCCCATATTCAACGCGGATATGCACCATTCTCGTCGTCGAGGCATTGCTCGAAGGCGCTCATTAGGGACTGGGGGCTCATTCGTGTGAAAAGCGGCTTCGGGCAATGCCCTCAAGCGCCCAATCATGGCGTTTCTTATCAACGATGCTGGCAGAAAGACCACTAAAGTGGAAGACGAATAGCCTCCGCCTTCATTCCGGTTCCGAGTAGAGCTATTCCGAAACGGCGCAGATCGAGTGTCGCACTAATCCGATGATCCTCTTCGATTTCAATCCATGCTCGCCTCATCTCCGTCGACCAAGATACATCATCACAAACGATGATGCCTCTTGGTGCAAGGTATGAAAGGGAATCTTCAAAGATCCGCATTACTGCATCATGATGGTGATCGCCGTCGTTGAAGAACAGATCAATCGGACTAGACCTATTCAACACATCAAGCAAAGTAGTTGCGAATGCGCCCTCAGAGATGCTGACATTATCCAGGTTCAAACTCTTGCAGGTGGTCCTGGCAATGCCAGCGATCTCAGGGGAGCCTTCCAGAGTTCTTAGAAAACCTTTTCCGTTCAGGCTCAGCGCGCTTGCTTGATATGCGGCCGATAAGCCAACACATGTGCCCAGTTCAACGCAGGACACCGGCTTCAGCTTTCGTACCAGCTTGAAAAGCATCCGTCCCCAAAACGGTGGGATGCTCGAATCGCGGCACACATCTGCCACCTTTTTCGTTGATCTGATCGCTCCGTCGAGACTTCGTCTTTGTCGTCCTTTTGCGTAGCCGTAATTGACATCATCTATCCATTTCTTGGATCGCAACAACTGGGACCGTCTAAGCTCGATATGGTTCAAGTACGCTCTTTCCTCACGAGAGAAGAAGTTGTCTAGCGTCTCAATTAGTGCTTCTCTCACCAGCGTAAGGCTCTCACATTCGTGAATGGGTAGTTGCCTCAACTTGCGGCCGGCAAGAAGTGCCCGAATATGCGCCTCCTGGTGCTTAACTAATCGTACCGGCAAGCCAAACAGTCTTACAATTGTTCTTGTATTCATGACGCATTGGATACTCGATCATTCGATCCTGGAATACAAGCTTCTTACATTCCGTCTGACGCCCGAGTTTTTACCGTGCGCCATGGGGCAGCCCGAGCCTGCCCACATGGTAGAGATCCCCAGGCCAAGCTCGTCTGGTTATTGGGCAATTAGTAGCTCGAACTACTTCGATCCCAAACATGTTCACGCCTAGAAACGAGCGCCTAAAGGAGCTATACATTCTGAAAGAGTCTCACTTCGCTACTTATCGGAGGCCGAGAATGAAAGGCTCCATTCATTTGGAACCCACATCCCAACCCTTTACAAATTCACTCGAAGCAACCCGCATTGCCTCGGGTGAAGGGAGTAGGCGCTCTTTCTTCCGGGCGGCATCCGGCCTGCCTGATCTGCCGCTCCTAGAGCGAACTCGCTATCGATCCGATGGGCACAGTCTCCTGGGATGGCGCCTGCTCCTCCCGGCCATTCTTTGCATCCCTGCTTGGCTCGCGCTGGGCTGCAACGGAACAAATGGGCCCTACAAAGGCTGTCTTGGAGAGCCCTGCTTCTCCGACAGCACATGCAACGCTCCTTACGTATGCGAGGATGGAACTTGCGTGGAGCACACAGGAGACGAAGGCGGCCTCGATCAGCCCTGCTTCTCCGACGGCACATGCAACGCTCCTTACGTATGCGAGGATGGAACTTGCGTGGAGCATACAGAAGACGAAGGCGGCCTCGATCAGCCCTGCTTCTCCGACGGCACATGCAACGCTCCTTACGTATGCGAGGAAGGAACTTGCGTACAACCAAGCGAGGACGAGAACGCATGGCTCGATGAGCCCTGTGGCGAGGTCGTTGCATGCCATGAGCCCTTGCTCTGCGACGAAGGCATATGCGTGTCTCCCTTTCCAAGCGATCACGGCGGGCTCGAAGAACCTTGCTTCTCCCATGATAGATGCATGGCTCCCTACGTCTGCGATGAAGGGACGTGCCGTGAGAGCACCCCCTTTGATGTGGGTGTAGCCCTGGAAGAAGAGTCGAGCACCACGGCCCTCATCACTCACCAAGGCGGCGTTTTGGAGACCACAGATCTCGACGGCGTCCATTACAGGATGACCTTTCCCGAAGACGCCGTCCCCAACCCCACGGAAATCACCCTCACTCCCGTCAGTGAAATAGCGGACTTTCCGTTTAGTGGCGGCCTCAAGGCAGCTGCTCATCTCGAGCCGTCCGGCCTCAACCTGTTTCGCCCGGCCATCCTCGAGATTACTCATGACGGCCACCCACAGCCTGGGATGGCCGCAGGTTTTTCATATTATGCCGATGGGGACAACTTTCACCTTCGACCCTTGGAGTACGAAAACGATACGGTTCGTTTTCAGATTCTACACTTCAGCGGTACAGGCCACGGCGAAGGATCGGCGGAAGAGCGCCGAGATCAGGCAGGACAGCCCGCGGCTTCCCAGCAGCAAGAAACCGATCAGGCCTTAGCCGAGCAGCTAGATGACTTGGTAGAGAATCAGCAGCAAGGCAACGATCGCGAGCTACACGAAGCAGAGCAAGCCGCAATATTTCAAATACTGAGTGCCCACTACTTTTCGATCGTATGGCCAAGGGCACAGCAGGCTACTCAGAGCCGCGAAATGATCCCTTGTGCCTTGATTGAGTACAACAGCTGGTCCGTCACGATCGATGGCTTTCTCGGACAACTAGGCATTTACGCTTCGCAGCTTCTCAATATGCGGGAGCAAGCGGCAAGACAGCTGGCGTTGGCCTTTTTCGAGGCCATCAATACCGTCCATATGGATTGTATATCCAACAACGATCCCACTCTGGCTCCTGAGATGCTGGGATGGTATCAACTCTTTCATCTTAGTCGAGTGGCCTTCGACGGTGGCGGTTCTCTGGACTGGTCCTTGGTTGAATCGAGGATGAAGAGCTGCCTTCGTTTCGAGCTTGCTTTCGAGTCTTCCACCTGGATGGAAGATCAGTTCTTCACGACTAACGTGGCTATTTCAGGGCTCGATCGCATGGTTCTGGAGCTTCACGAGTTCCCCTGTCCATTGACTGCTTTTGGCGAGTACAAGCTATACGGCGAGAATGTGCTCGAGTACCAGGACATAGAGATTGAATGCATCCAGGGCTGGTCCGGGACCCCCGGTCAGATTCAGGCGCTAGTGATTCCCAACCTACCAGCCCTCGATATGCGAAGCTGTCCGGCCCTTCCAGCCTTCGAGTTTCCCTCTTTTCGCGTATATATTTCATCTGGCCAACCGCCACAGGCCGCCATAACCACGATGTGCCCCGAGGACGAAGAGCCCTTTACCATCCCCTCGGCTCCATATTGGTATGGGTTCTGGGGTGCGGTCTTCCAGGACCGGCTCGAGATGTACCATGGCTTCCTTTTCGATGAATGGACCGTATCGCCGAGCGGAAACCCTATAGGCCTTCTCGACGAACTTGGCTCCATCGAGGAAATTCAGGCCCAAACGCAAATGGAGCTATGGCACGCCCCCTTGTGAGCCTTGGTCGTTTGCAGGCTCTAGCCCTTTTCCTGCTGGGCATAATCCGTACCGGCAGGCTGACACGCTCTCGTTTCCTCCGATCGAGCGAGAAGGGACGTGACTTTTTCGTATCAGCCGGTCACGCGACCAGAATGACAAAGAGGAATCGATCGACAGCGGGCCTTTGCTTTGATAGTGTCTGCCTTGTCACTGCAGCCGTCATGTTTTGCAGTTTCGCCTTCTCACTTTAGGAATTGAGGCTCTGATGGAAGATAGACCCTGGTATAGCCTGAGGGATCCCGGTGACCCTCCCTTTTCCTGGACACGCGCTATCTTTGCGGCAGTGCTGGCACTCATCGGTTTTGCCTTCGCAATCATACTATTTCGGCATCTGGGGGTCGAATGGGTTGCCGACTTCTTCACCGGCGGCGGGCCATCGATGTATGTAGTCGCTTTCGTCTTCTTGGTAGCCGTCGTGGTCATGGCCATACTTGGCGCGGCAGCGGCGGGTGGCTTGCGGGTTCCCATCGCAATACTTCTTTTCGTCGCGCTCATGCCTATTCTTCCCGGAATAGCAGGAACATTCACGGGTCATGCACTTTCGTTAGAAGGCTTGATGTCGACGGATGTTTGGCTGGCGAAAATAGCATTCGGATTCAAGCTTGCCACGAGTCCTCTCCTGTTCTCGTTGGTCCTTACAGCTCCCTTGATCCTGACCGTTCTCGCTGTCTCGATCATTCGGCTTCTCCGAGGTTGGGCACATGATCGAACATATGAAGGCCGCATAAAGGTGGCCCGTGAGTTGGGCGGCACAACGCTCGTAGCGATAGTTTTGATTCTGGTGATCGCGCTTTTTCTCAATATTCTTTTTACCTCACGGGGCACACTTCCCTCCTCATGGCCGATAGACGCACCCGCCATGGCTCGCATGGAAGCGGCTATCGAGATGCTGAGTACGTTGCGATTCATGACAATCGCGACCATCATTTTGGTGCTCGTTTTGGGTTTGGCTGGGCTAGCCATGCTGGGAGTGAAGCCGGTCCTCGCCAGCCTTCGACGCCGTATCCCGGCTACCATCGCCGCCCTGGCCATAGGACTCGGCACCCTATTGGGTGCCAGCGCCGCGCGAAACCAGGCCTTTGGGCTCTTCGATCACTTTTTGCTCCTTGATTCGGACTTGTTTCACGCCGCCAAGAGTGTGAACCTTCCGATCACCAACGTCCTCCGAAGCATGACGCCAGAAACTCCGCAGACAGAGCATTTGATTCTGAAGAGTGACGAGCTGCGTGTCGGCGGTCTTCAAATCAATCCTCAAACTCTCGCCGGTGACGACGCGGCTCAAACAGAGATTACAGATTTCGTGAGGCAATCCGACGCGAAAGAGCTTGTGATCGTCGCCGATTCAAATGCATCAGCGGCGGATCTCTTCTTCCTGGGTTCTCTATTGGCTTCGGAAATCGAATCCATCGATGTCTTGGTGCGTTCGACCGAGACTCTTTTGCCTCCAGAGATTCCCCTGGGCTATCTGCTGTTACGAGTGCCCATCACAGTTCTTCGCGCCGAGATTCCGCGCGAAGTCTGGCAACACCTCCTGATGCTGAGTCTCTCGAACGATGAGCAGCTCCTCTCGCGACTCGACGAGCCGGAAAGGCCGATAGAAGACTATGAGTTGCGTGAGATACTTCGTTCTGGCAGAGCGACGTTTCCAGTCGTCGCCGTTGACGAGAAGACTACAGTCGCTGCGCTAATGGAAGGACTCGATCTTTTCGAAGATCTTGGTACTGATCTGATAATTCCACTGGCCGTTACGGGGAGAGATTCTCGTAGCCTGATCGTCGCCGGTCCTGATGGTCCGACCGAGGTGCTCTTAGAGGACCAGGCAGCGCCAGCTTCCGAGTGACCGCTCTTCGGCGCTTCGATAATCCGTTGGCTTGGAGACAGTCGGCATAGCCACGATTCGTGGGACTCGTCGTTTTTCGGGATTGGATCTTCGCCTTGCTGGGTACGTCTGGAGAGACTGACTCTCATTAGACGCTTTGCGGGTGGCCCGGCTATCCAACAGTCAGCAACGGCCCCTCGAAGATCCCGCCGGCCGCCGCTGGGTCCAGGGCCAGCTCTACGAGGCGATCGGCCAGGGCCCTGTTCGACGTGGATCCGTACCTGTCTTGGAGGCGCCCAGCCCCAAGGCGTCTCAATGCCGCAAGACAGGTGTCCGAGACTGTCGCCGCAAGCTTCTCGCCCCGCCGAGGTTCATCCCTCTTCCCGGTAATGAACGAGGGCCGAGCAATAATCCATGGGAGCTCACTTTTTCGAATGCGCTCCTCCGCTCTCTTTCGCGCCTTCATGTACTCGCCATGACCTTTGTCCGCCCCAAGAGCCGATAGGTAGACAAATCGCGGCTTCACGCTCGATGCCTCGGCGGCCTCTAGCAGCCTTACCGTAAGACCATAGTCCACGGTCTCGTAGGCGGCCTTTGCCGGCAGCCCCTCGAGGCGCGCCCTTCTGCGGGTGGAACCAAGGAGAGAGAAGACGACACCTGGAGATATGGCATTGATCGTTGCGGCTAGCTTCTTCTCATCGTCCCAAGAAGTGGTATCGATGTGCGCGCCGATGGCAGAGAAACTCTCCCGCCATTTGTCGAGGCTTGGTGAGTCTGGACGCACGTGCGCGAAAGTATTCACGCCTCGCTTACATAGGATCTCCACAACCGCCCGGCCCGTAAAGCCCGTCGCGCCAGCCACGAAAGCCGTCGATATCTCCATGAGCATCCACTCCTTTCGACAAGACTAATCCTCGCAGCGACCAGTCTCCCAGCTACAGACCGTGCCCGCGGCACCACAGTCCTCGTCAGGCTCGGCATCTTCCATCTCATACTTTCCGTCCCGCATTGCGGCGGTCCTGCACGCTGCCCTGGCCGCGTTATCCTCCTCGTCGTCGCACTCGGCGTCGACGGCCTCGTTGTTTTCAACCTGCGCGGCAGTCCCAGCCGGGCACTTATATGAGACGTCGCCCTCGTCGCCGGCACAAAGGTAGAATGGCTCTTCCTTTACGACGCACTCGACAGAGTCTCCGCAGCCAATAAGAGTGAAGGCTAGAATGGACAGTATTATGAGCGGTAGCGATTTCTTCATCTCTACTCTCCAACGATGGAACTAGCTTGCCTGGGATCCGCAACGGAAGCGAAGTGGCTCATAGGCAATAGAAGCAACTGCATGCTATCTCGCCCACCGTGAAATAGAAGTGTCGGGTGAAAGCTTCGAGTTCATTCGAACGGCGACGGGATACTATACTCGGGCCTCGCGCTCGGCAAGCTCCAGCTAGATTCGAAGAGCCCAGGGAGAAAGAGGGCCCGCTTCGGATGGAGCAAACTCTCGTTAGTCGCTAATGACGCAGGGCGAAGCTGGAGGATGTCCCACGTGGGGCGAAGCTGGAGGATGTCCCACGTGGGGCGAGGTTGGAGGATGTCCCACGTGGGGCGAAGTCGGAGGATGTCCCACGTGGGGCGAAGCTGGAGGATGTCCCACGTGGGGCGAAGCTGGAGGATGTCCCACGTGGGGCGAAGTTGGAGGATGTCCCACGTGGGGCGAAGCTGGAGGATGTCCCACGTGGGGCGAGGCTGGAGAATGTCCCACGTGGGGCGAAGCTGGAGGATGTCCACGTGGGGCAAGCCGCGAAAGACAGCGGCATAGGCAGTCTAGGGTTCACGCGGATCATGGTAGCCTTTTCTATAGACATAATCGGAGTCACAGTCTTCCCGTGCTCTAGTCCTTGACCTCCCAAGTTTCATCGTCGAAACGTTTGCCGAACATGACGCAAGCAGCACAGTTTCTATTAGGCGCCGTCACAACCCTCCTATGGATCTTGGTGGGCATCTACTTCATAGGAACGGGGGAGCACTTGGCCTGGCAGATCCCTGGAGGAATCGCGCTCGGCTACGGCATCGTCCGTGTCATCGGGATGGTGCTGGGCCTCGTGGAGGCAAGGAAGCAGCGAGGTGGACGTCCGAGCTGACCTACAACTTGCGGGGTTGATCTCTAGTCTAGCCGGAGATCCCTCGCGCCCTCGGGCATGCCGAGGCCGAGTCATGGCCGCAATGCCTTGGTCGCCCGAGGTGGGTGCAGCGTATTACTGCACCTCTGCCGACCCCTTCGTTCGCCCCGGCATCGGTCGCACGATTAAGGCTTTGCGAAGGCTGCCGGCAGGCTCGAACCGCACCACATCGTTCCCCAGCCGGAAGTTCACGAATGGCCTTTTCGAATGACTCAGGAGCGCCACTCAGCCCCTCCGATCCAGCCTCTTCAGCCAGCCCATACCAGGCACCTTGCGCCCGGCGTGAACTCCGGCCCGCACCGCTATCCACCTTGCCGTACCTAGTCTCGCGTCCTGCAACAAGAGGACGCGCGCCTCCTTCTCTATCTTACCGCCCGGCCTACGCAGAGCCCGGCTCCGGAGCCAACGCACTAGAAGCCGGCCGCCAAGCTCCCGCGCGAGATCACCCCACTCCCCCTGGTTTAGGCCGTACTCAGCCAACATCCCGAGCCATACACCCACCGCGCGCTCGGCGCCCGCCTCGCGTGCTCGAGTAGCCACGACGCGAGCACTTGCCCCATTGGCGCGCGCCAGGGCAAGCCCATCGATGACCGTACGGAAAGGGGCCACCATCCGGCTTCTCGCAAAATGTATAGCCAAGACCACCATTTGATCATTCGGGTCTGGGTACAGAAGATTGCAAGGTCCAGGGCGGGCGCGATCGATAAGGCCGTCAATATCCGTTTTGAATCGGTGGCGGCTGGCCAGCTCCCAATGAAGATCTATCGGGACGCCATGGCGCGTTCGAATCCCTACCTGAAAATCGGCTGTGGCCTTCAGTTTCGCCCCCATCATGCGCTCGATTGTCTTCTGCGCCTGGTTCTTCGCATTTCGAGGGACCAGGATGTCGAGATCGCCCATGACTCGCTCCCCATCTCGGCGGTACACACCGTGGGCAAGCGCGAAGCCCTTGATTGCCAGCACAGGAATGCTACTGGCCGCAAGCTCGCTAACGACCTCGGTCGCCACCTTGCGGAAAACCTCCATCTGCGCCACGAAGAAACGGTGGGCCGCGATGAGCCGGCGCCCGAACTCTTCTCTCTTCACGGCAATCTCACCAGCGGAGAGCCTCGAGCCCAGAAGCGGCACCAACCGCGCCTTGTCGGCAACCCGTACGGCCGCGTCATCAAGGGTAAGCAAAACGCCCCTCGAGCCGTCGGCCGCGGTCTTTGCCCCAAGAACAGCCCGTGTCGGTTGCGAGTTTGGAGCATAACCAGAGGCCAGAACGAGGAGCCGCTGGATGTCCACTAGGTCACGGACCGAAGCGGTGGGCTCGCCCCTCGTGTCGTCTCGTTCGCGGCTCATTCGTTTGTCATACCTCAGTACCTCGAGTCGGTGTGAGGCACTGGTGGATAGCCGGTATCTCTTTGGTCACAGCAGAGCAACCAGCTTCCATAGAGTCTAACGGAGCGGACAAAAACCTCTCCAGCCGTTGTCCTTGCCGGCCTCCAGGCTGCTCGCATCTCTGCGATGCGACCAGCTCCCATCGCCTTGCTAATGCGTTTCGCTGAATAGGCAAGAGCTGACGGCGACAACGCAGACCTCTTGACTCGCCAAGGGAGCCGGCGCGGATCCTTACTTGAGCTGACTGTCCTTGCTGCCTCGGCGATTGTAGAGATCAGCCTCGAGGCGCTCGGCATCAGCCTCCTCTTGGCAAGCTATACAAAGACGCACGCCGGGCATAGCTCGCCGCCGACCCAAAGGAATGGGCTCGGAGCAATCCTCACACTCCTTCAGGCTCTCTTTGGCCGCCAGGCGGCGCCGCACCCGGGCGACCGCGTCCTCCACGGTCGCGTCAATCTGTTCCTGAACGGCTCCATCACGAGCCCAGCCGCTTGCCATTTGCTGCTCCCACGGCGGCAAGAAAGCGCCGCTCCAATTCTTTCCTCGACCCCGAACGAGCCCATGCTCGACCTTTGTCGGCGAACACGAGCCGGACATTCCCTTATTCCTTGAGCCTAAACCGCAAGAGCTTTCCCGTCCACCGCAAGCGGTCCCCCTTGTTCGTCGGGTCGATCATTCGAAGGCTCTGGCCGGCGACCGACTCAACTGAATCGGTCGCACCTTCGGGCGCAAGAGAGGCTTCACCCAAGAAGGTGACCTGCGTGCCGAGCAGGAGCGCCGCCTTGCGAGCGGGATGGGTCGGGCCCTGAATCGCCGGCGACGCCTGATACTCGCCGATTATCGGTGCATTGACGACAGGCCTAGCTAGAGATGCAGACGGCGACGGAAGGCCACTCTCAACAGGGAAATCCTTCCGCTATGCCCTCATTCGCCATCCAAGCGACGGCCGCATAATAATACCGATCCGGTGTTACGTCCGAAAACCCGGGGTCGGGAATCGAGCCGTTTGGCTCGCCTGAATATCGGTACAAAAACACCGCAACAGCCCCACGTGTCGCCGGCTCGTTTGGCTGGAAGGTGCCGTCGGGAAAGCCCACCGCCATCCCTTCATGAGCCATCCAGGCGACCGCATCATAGTAATATCGATCCTCACTCACATCCGAAAACCCCGGATCCGGAAACGGCCCGCTTGGCTCGCCCGCGAAACGGTACAGGAACATGGCAACAGCGCCACGAGTCGCCGGCTCGCTTGGCCGAAAAGTGCCGTCAGGAAAACCAAGGGTAATGCCCTCATGAACCAACCAGGAAATCTCGGTGTAGAAAGGATGGGATGTTGGCACATCAGGGAAGCCTGGATCAGGGAAGGGCCCCGCAGGCTCACCGGACAAACGATATAGAAACGCGGCCATGGCCTGCCGAGTTGTTTCTCGATTGGGCTCGAAAAGACGGGGTGGTTGGCAGGCCGGATAATCGTAGCCGTCTGGCGAAAGAATACCGTCGCTGCATTCCAGCGTCGCGCTTTCGCAGGTCTCACCGCATGACACGCTGGGGGCCTCATAAGCCGTTACAGTTTCATCGTGCGCGATCGTGCCTCCCCACGGAAGACCACAAGACGCAAACTCCACAGCATCACAGGCAAACCCTTCCGCAATGCCCTCATGAGCCATCCAAGAAACCGCTGTATAGAAGTACTGATTCTCCGTCACATCCGAAAAGCCTGGTTCTGGGAGCGCTCCGTTAGGCTCACCTGAATACCGGTACAAGAACATCGCGACAGCCCCGCGGGTCGCGGGCTCGTTGGGCCGGAACGTGCCGTCGGGAAAGCCCTCCGCCATGCCCTCATGAGCCATCCAAGAAACCGCCGTATAAAAGTACTGACTCTCCGTCACATCCGGAAAACCCGGATCAGGAAACGTTCCGCTCGGACTTCCTGCAAGACGGTACAGGAACATCGCAACAGCCCCGCGCATGGCAGGCTCGGCTGGCCGGAACGTGCCGTCAGTAAAACCAACCGTAATACCCTCGTGAACCATCCAAGAGATCTCGGTGTAGAAAGGATGCGACGTTGGCACATCAGAGAAGCCTGGAGCAGGGAAGGGTCCGGTAGGCTCACCAGACAAGCGATATAGAAAAGCAGACATGGCCTGTCGAGTTGTCGCTTGGTTGGGTACGAAAAGACGGGGTGGCTGGCAGTCCGGGTAGCTATACCCCTCTGGCGAAAGCACGCCATCATTGCATTGCAGCGTCGCGCTCTCGCAGGTCTCGCCGCATGACACGTTTGGGGCCTCATAAGCCGTTACGGTTTCACCGTGTGGGATTGCCCCCCCCCACGGAAGATCGCACGGGGCGAGGCCCGTTCCGCAGGCACCACCGGAGCAGGGAGCATCGGCTGGGCAAGTTTCTATGACCGTCCAATCACAACCATCGGCGTCACATTGCACGACATTGCCTTCCGCATCGCAATCGATAGTGCCAGGGTTACAGACCGAACAGCCCGTGCCCTCCTCGACGCATGTGCCGGCTTCACAGATCTGGCCGTTGCCGCAGGTCCCGCAGCTCATTCCGCAGACGGGATCGGGGCCACACTCGAGCCTCGTACAGTCCTGATCCCCAGGGCAGCTCGCGCCATCCTGAACGCACACACCATTGTCACAGGTCTGGTCATCACTGCAAATCCCACAAACCACTCCACAGACGGGATCGGGGCCACACTGGAGCCCCGTACAGTCCTGATCGTCGGGACAGCTCGCACCCACCTGAACGCACACACCATCCTCGCAGGTCTGGTCGTCGCCGCAGGTTCCACAAATGACTCCGCAGACGGGATCCGGGCCGCAATCGAGCCCAGTACAGTCCTGATCTTCTGGACAGCTGGCACCAACCTGGACGCAAACGCCGTTTTGACACCCCCCTTCACAGTGACGAAGCTCCAACCACCTATCACCGTTTGCGTTGCATTGGATGAGATAGTCACCGTTGCAACTTCGTTCGTGCGGGGTGCAAGGAACTTCGTGACCTGGCGGAACAGCCGCACCACACGAAGACAAAAACAGTGCAAGAAAGACAAATGCAACGTGCACGATGTATCGCATAATCATTTGTGTCTCCTTGCTACACCAAGAAATAGATGAGACATCATCTCTTTCAGCCTAGTGAAGAGATTGGCTAGCTGTCAAGGACGTCTTTGGCGATCACTAATGCGTCTCTCTTACCTGTGGTTGAGCTGGCGCCAAATGCCCCAACAACTCCATCCAACGGTTGCATAGAAGATATCGAGTTCTCGGGGCAGAATGCCCTCTAACGTCTTCGAGGGCCTTGAAGATGGAAGCTCTCTTCATCTGTTGGTAGAATGAAGCATGCGACAAGCCAGTCGAAGAACATGAGGTTGTTCGACCCCGAGGATGAGCCCGATCCCGGAGAGCACCTAGATCCTGACGAAGAACTGACTCCGGGTGATGAGGAAGACATGGTCATCACAGCTTATGGCTCGGCCTGTAGCTCGGGCGGAGGAGGGGCCGCAAGTCTCGCATTGCTACTTACCTTGATGCTCTGTGGGACAAGACCTTTTGCCGTGGACGTTCGATCACGCACCTAAGCTGCGCATGCCCATTGGCCTCGCCCTGCCGTGATCGCAGCCGCGGAGTGTCGAGTACGGCACGGCTCTCGAGATCCGATGACTGGAAGACCGATAGCGTTTGGGTGCCCCCAACCAGCCGTGGATTCAAGACGATGCTCAGCTCATCGTTTAGCACCGTCCCTACATGGAGTCCGTTATTTCTAGAACCTCTAGATCTCCTTGAAATAAACACTCATACATTTCACAGCGGCTCAAATCATCGTCATCGATTCCAGCCCAATACTGTCTAGCGTTCTCTCGATATGTTTGATGTGAAAAGGCACCAATCCTCAAAAATCGATTGTCACCTCGAAACAGAATGCCATTCAAGCGAAGTCGAATTAGCTTCTTCTCCCCCTTGAAGCTATTCCACCATGGCTTTAGGCCTTCTCTATCACTAACCCACAGAGAGGTGAGCCTAGAAGGTTGGTGCGGAAACTCCTTTGCGCGAACCTCTTCGAATATGGTTTCTCGGATGAACATGGCTTGACTGCGAACTATCTTGTCTGCCTGCTTCAACATCGTTTGCCAGTGCTGGCCTTGAAACTCGAGTGGCTCGGTCAAAAAACGCATTAGTCCCGTGACGAAATCGACTTGACCCTCTTCCTCATACACCTGAGCAAAGAAGTCATTCTCGTTCCAATGCTGATTGAAGTAGTTGAGCTTCTCTCCCGACCAACAAAAGCGGAATCCAGGGTCCCAAACCATGCCGTTGTCCGCCTCCGATGACACGGTCCGCGCTTTCTCCGGCAAGCTACGAATGTGGAAGTATTCTTGATCAACTATCTGCATTAGTCGCCTCCAGTGGAGGGTGTAGTAGCAGAAAAGAGCAATCGATCTCCCCATAACCTCACAAGAAAGGCAGCCGGGCGGTCAATGCCCGATGATGCCGAGGATGCGAAGAGGCGGATTGCCATACGCGGCTCGGCTTCTGCGCACACGAACCACCATGGCAATGGCGGTCCGCTTCCGAACTGGCGGTCAGAAGTGAGACAAAACACTAACGCCTCCACGCACGCAGCGAACGTGCAAGCTACTGGTCTTGGCGCGTGCAACGGTTCTACCGTTGCCAAAGTTGATCTCCCAGGCCCTGGTTGTGTCATGTGGGGCGGTCGACGAAGACCAATAGCCAGCGGACGGTGTGGCAGGAAATTCTTCCGGATCGATATGGCTGGGCCAACTACCGCTATAGTCTAGCTTACTCTGCAGCTCGTTGCGGTCAGGCAGGCGCCAGTCGTCGTATCCTCCCCACTGGAGACCGCTGCAGTACGAGAGCGCATCGTGCCAATTCTTCGTAGTTTCTTCGCCGGCAGAGCAGTCGATTCCGGTTTGGCCTGCCGAACAGCCCTGCCACATCAAGCCGGCTTGGAGATCGCGCACCACCGGCTTGTCGGCTTCGTCGGTGCAGCGCCGAAAGTCCGGCGGGGAGAGAGGCTGCCCCCGTACGCAGCGCACATGCGCCAGGAAGTAATGAAGGGAGAGTGAACCAACGTCGCTACGTCCATCCTGAAACATCAAGAACAGCACACTGTCCGACCACGTGCTGGAAGTCCAATACAGATCGCCTCCAAAGCCCAGAAATGCCGATGTATAAGTGCTCGGTGAGGTTCTCCCCGCCGAAACAATTGTAAATAGCTCGTGAGCAGAAGGAAGTCGCCAGCCCTGAAGGCCTCCCCAGCTCAGGGTGTTACAATACTCGAGAGCCTTGGTGTACGTATCGAAGGTTCCTTGACTGCCTGCCTGGCAATCGCTTCCGTAGAAACCTCCACTACAGCCCTGCCACTCCAGCTGAGTGAAATGATCGAACACCACCGGCTCCGTGGAGTAAGAGGTGTGCCTCGCTAGACGTTCTTGTTCAGAGACTTCGAGATCCCAGCCGTACTGCGCATCCTGTCCGAAGAAATCCTGGCCATGAACAGGACAACCAACGAGTAGCTCGTCATTGTCGTAGCAGTCGATTTGTCCGGTATCCGGGAGCACGGCACCAAATCTAAAATCGAAAACTTCCGTGGTTACGCCGGCATGCCGAACCGCTATAGGCACTACTTGATCGTCGTCCTCGAATAGGTGAGCCGGCAATGTCAGCTCGAGCAAGCCTGGATGTATCGCATCCGGGGTCAGCTCCAAATCGTCGCCCCCCACATCCCAGACGACCCTTGCACCATCCGAGAAGCCTTCGCCGACAATTTCTATGTCGATGTCGTAGTCGCTATCTTGCCAAGTACCGCCCGGAAAGACGAGGTCGAGCATCGGAACGAGGGCCACATCGAAGGTAGCGCTCTCTGGCCAGAAGAGTCCTTCCGCCTCTGCCTTGAGCCAGTAGCCCGTACCGATCGTGTCTACCGTGAGCTGACTGAACTCGACGAGCCCGTCTACTATGCTGCCCTCACCTCCCTGTAGCACAGCGCCAGAATCTTCCGGTCGTAGCTTCAAGATCACGCTTCCGGTCGCATCAGGCACGAAGTTTCCGAAGGAGTCTTGCACCTCGAGAATGACAGCGGGCTCGATGGGCATGCCGACTAATGAATTGCTGGGCTCAACTACGAAGACAAGCTGATGTGCCGCGGCGGGATACACCTCGATGCCTTCGAGAGAGCCCGTAAGGGAAGCCTCGCAATCCGTCACCGTCACCAGATGTGTCCCGGTAGTCCTGAAAACAACCGCCTCCGCCATCGTGACGACGCCCTCATCCTCGGCCGCAAAGGTATAGTCACCGGGAAGTTCCGCGGCCTGGTCGCTGCTCCCAAACTCCACGCGCCCCGCATAAGCGGTCGCTCTGTTTCCATAAGCGTCTAGCACCTCAATCATTAGTGGGGCCGGCACACCCGCCGTCATGGATGAGGGAATCCCAGTCAACACAAAAGCGTCCGCAGCCGCGGGTTGAACGTAGACACCTTCGACGCTTGTCGTCATGGAGGGAATTTGAGTGTCGGTCACGGTTACCGAATGCGTGCCGGCGGTCTTCAGGACAACCGCCTCCAGTATAGTGACGATACCCTCATCCTCTACCGAAAATGTATAGTCATCAGGAAGCTCGGATGCGTCGTCGCTGCTCGTGAAAGTCAATTGACCTGCATAGTCTGTTGCTCTATTTCCGAAGGCATCCAGCACCTCTATCGTAAGTGAAGTCGGTACACCCGCGGTGATAGGCGACGGGATCCCAGTCAACAAGAGAGCATCAGCATCCGCTGGGTCAACCACGATGTCCTTTCGAGTTCCCGTCATGGATGGAACCAGCATATCCGTCACCGTCACAGAGTGCGCACCGGCGGTCTTCAGGACAATCGCATCAACAATAGTGACGACGCCTTCGTCCTCGGCCGTAAAAGCATAACTCGACATTAGCTCGGCGTCTTGATCGCTGCTCGAAAACTCCACACGCCCAGCGTAAGCGGTTACTCTGTTTCCGAAGGCGTCCAACACCTCTATAGTGAGCGAAACCGGCACACCAGCCGTGATCGAAGATGGGATTCCGCTCAACACGAAACCGTCTGCATCCGCGGGTTGAACGTCGATGTCTTCGATGCTTCCGGTGATAGAAGGATCGAGGTTATCCGTTACTGTCACCGAGTGCGCGCCGGCGCTTTTCAGAACAACCGCATCCGACATAGTGACAATGCCTTCATCTTCGGCCGCGAAGGTATAATCATCGGGAAGCTCGGATGCGTCGTCGCTGCTCGTAAGCCCCATGGTCCCAACATAACCGGTCACCCGGTTTCCGAAGGCGTCCAATACCTCTATAGTTAGTGACATCGGCACCCCCGCCATGATCGAAGACGGGATCCCGCTCAACACGAAAGCATTTGCACCCGCAGATTGAACGTTTATGTCTTCGATGCTTCCGGTGATAGAGGGATCTAGGTTATCCATCACGGTCACCGAATGCGTACCCGCGGTTCTTAGAACAACCGCATCCAACATGGCGACGATACCCTCGTCCTCGGACACGAAAGTGTAGTCACCGGGAAGCTCTGATGCGTCATCACTGCTCACAAACCCCACACGCCCCGTATAAGCGGTCGCTCTGTTTCCGAAGGCGTCCAACACCTCGATCGTGAGCGGAGCCGGAACCCCTGCCGTGATGGAAGACGGAATCCCGCTCAACACAAAGAGGGCGGCATCCGCGGGTTGAACGTCGATGCCTTCGAGGGTTCCCGTAATGGATGAGACCACTGTGTCCGTGACGGTCAAGGAGTGCGTGCCGGCACTCTTGAACACTACCGCTTCGGAGAGAGTCACCAGTCCCTCATCCTCGGCCGTGAAGGTGTAACTCGACAGAAGCTCGGCAGCCTCGTCGCTGCTCGAAAGCTCGACCGTTCCCCTGTAGGCGGCAGCCCGGTTGCCATGGTCGTCGAGAGCCTCGATAGCAATTGACGCCGGAACCCCGGCCGTAATCGGTGAAGGCACCGCGCTCACAACGAGGACAACAGCGCTCGGGGAAGCCACCGTCCAGGTCCAAACGGCTGGTTCGCCTACGTTGCCGGCGGCGTCGACTGCCTGTACGGAAAAGGTATACTCGTCCTCGATGAGATCGCTGTAGCTCACACCGCTCTCACAGATGGACTCCTCGATTATTGTTCCCCGAGCCGCGCCTTGAAGGGCGCAGGTGAACTCGCAAATCTCCTCCGAGCAGCCGAAGGTGAAGACAGCGTCCGAGTAGATATCCTGCACAGGCGAAGGGCCAACGAGATCGGTTACCGCCGGCGGGGTGAAATCGAACCTCACCGACCGCTCTAGCCTCACCTCGGTCCCTGCCGCATCGTGAGCGATGGCAATTATGGGCACCTCTCCTTCGGGCTCGTCACCGGTCACTGTGTAGGTATAGATGTAGATCACCGAATTGCCGCTGGATTCGATGCTGCCATCGGCGGTGGCCTCTCGGTTTCCCACATTTACCGTGGGGACCTCTACCAGCTCATGCGAAGCCAGAAGCTCCAAGTTCAGGATGGTATCGGCCCGGGCCAACGACGGCTCTATCGAAAGGTCGAGGAGCTCCACAGGCTCCTTCTCACTGCATCCGGCGACGAAGATGAGAGAAGCGATGGCCAGGCAAATAAAGGACTGTTTTGAAGTGTGAATGAAGCAAGCATACAAACGCATGGTGATTCCCTGTTGATTCGTCCCTTGATGGTGTCAATCTCGAGCCTGCTGGCGGATTTCGCCAGTCCAAAGGCTCAACGACTCTACCACGCACTACACCTCAAGTCTCAGCCTGATCGACCATGACCTAGCGAGGACAT